>JAFWRV010000018.1 GCA_017519685.1 Clostridia bacterium | reverse complement strand
CCTTAACTCCGGGAGTGCAGGTAAAGACGGTGGGAACCGAAACTTTCTTAAGGCCGTTCTTTTCGAGACCTGCGGCAACCTTATCGGTCCATTCCACAAGCTGGGCGAGCGAAAGGTGGGGACAGCCGACAAAGCAGAGCTCCGGCTTAGCGTTCTTATCTTTCCACATTATGGGATAGCTGTCTTTTACTCTCTTGAGCTCGGCGTCGTCTATCTCATAGACCTGAGCGCCTTCGGCAATCAGTTTGTCACCGAGTTCAACAGCTTCGGGAGTAAGGTTCTCAATATGATAAAGACCGACAGCTCCGTTTGACGCGGTAGCCGCGCCGAAATCTTTGAGGTAAGCGCACACATCCCCGTTGAGTTCGGTACCGAGCCACTTATCGAGCCCCTGAATATAGGGAACATCTTCCATAACTTTCATACCGATCGCTGAGCCGAGTATCTGCGCTTCGGGTTTTTCTTTTGTATTTACTTTGACTATCCAGGTTGCTTTTCTGCCCTCATCGGTGAGAAGTCCGAAATACGGAACAAATCCCGCGATGGAGCCAAACAGTTCAATGATGCCCGAATTTCTGTTGCAGCGGGCTCCGAGAACGGAGTTTGCGTAAACAACCGCTGAGGATTCCGCCCAGGAAAGGACGTCGCCCTTCTCGGGCTTGTTTCCGACCTCATCCATATAACTTGTGCAGGTATATGATTTGTCATCGAGCAGACCGAGCTTGCTGAGCTGCTCATCATACATATCCTGAACGGAGTACATGAACTTGTTGAAAACGAAATTCTTTAAAAAGTCCGAGGGAACCTTGGGGTCAAGCGGCTTGGGATCGACAGAGAATTTCTGCCCCGACAGAGCGCCGTCGGCAATAAGCTTATCCATAAGTTCATAGACGGGCTTCATAACGCCGAGACCGAAACTTGTCACCAGATGACCCATCTTGCCTGTTACGGGTACCATTTCGGTCGCGCCGAACGCTTCGCCGTACATAACGAGGGTTTTCATGACCTTTGCCATGGTTTCACCTTTGGAACCGTTCAGTATATCCTGCTGTTCCTGAGTGAGTTTCATTTTGTAATCCATGCCTGAACAATCCTTTCTGTAAATAAGTTTTATATTAAGATGTTTTACGCGGAATCATATAGCGGGTGAAGAACATGAAAACGGGAATAAGCTCAAGTCTGCCCGCGAGCATATCAAATGAGAGAACCGCTTTTGAAAGCAGTGAGAAATGGCTGAAATTGCCTGAGGGACCGACTCCGGCAAGACCGGGACCGACATTGTTGATGCAGGCGAAAACCGCGGTTGAGGAAGTGTCAAGCCCCTTGCCCTCAAACGAAACGATGAAAACGGAAAACGCGGTCAGAAGCACAAACATCGCAAAGTAGCCGATAATGCCGTTCACGGTTTCCTCGTCAACGGGTCTGCCGTTGAGTTTTATTGTTTCGACACTTCTCGGATTGACCGCCTTTCTGATACTTCTCGCGCTGGATTTGAAAACCACCGCTATTCTCGATACCTTCATTCCGCCGCCGGTCGAGCCCGAGCATCCGCCAATGAACATCAACAGAATGAGAATCACCTTTGAGAGTGTCGGCCAGATATCGAAATCGGTTGACGAAAATCCCGTGGTCGAGATAATCGATGAAACCTGGAAAAATGAAAGGCGGAACGCGTCGGCGGGGCTGAACTTCGTAAACATAAGGTCAAGTCCGATAATCAGCGTTGCCACCGCGACGGTCGAAAGATACCAGCGGAGTTCCTCATCCTTCAGCGCCTGCCCCGCTCTCTTTTTGAGAATAAGGTAATAGAGGTTGAAGTTGACTCCGAAAAGCATCATGAATATTCCTATGACTATTTCGGCATAATGGCTGTGATAGCCCTCAATGCTGTTGTTAAGCACGCAGAATCCGCCGGTTCCGGCAGTCGCGAACGCGTTTGTAATGCTCTCAAACATCGGCATATGTGACGGCCCGAAATAGAGCAGCATAACAAGCACCGCCGTCATACCGATATAAATAGCGTAAAGGATTCTCGCGGACGCTTTGATTTTTGAGACGAGCTTGCCGACCGTGGGTCCGGGAACCTCCGCCCTCATTATGTGAATCGCCTGTCCCTCGGCTTTGGGAATAATCGCGATAACAAAAACAAGTATTCCCATACCGCCGATGAAATGGGTGAAGGCGCGCCAGAAAAGAATGCTTCTCGGGAGCGACTCAATATCGGAAAGAATGGTCGAACCCGTTGTCGTGAAACCCGAAACGGTTTCGAAAAACGCGTCCATATAGTTGGGAATGCTGCCGCTGAGGAAGAATGGCAGCGCTCCGAAAAGCGACATCAGCAGCCAGGCGAGAGCAACCGTGATATATCCTTCCCTGGCATAGATGCTCTCTTTCTGCGGCTTCATATGGGTAAACAGCGCGCCTGTCGCGGCGAGAAAGCCCATCGTTATCAAAAAATACAGAATGGTTTTCTCACGGTAGGCTATTGCCACGATAACAGGCAGTACCATCAGCGCCGCTTCAACCAGCAGGATGATGCCGAGATTATTGAATATTTTTCTGTAATTCAAGATCTCACCCCAGTTTGAAGATGTCGTGAAGTTCCTTGATACTGTTGCCCGCCGTGACAATAACCACATTGTCTCCGCTGTTTATGCAGTCATCACCGTTGGGATAGATTACCTTTCCGTTTCTGATGATGCAGGCAACGATAAGATTTGATTTCAGGTTCATCTCCTTGATTGTTTCATCGTTATGCGCCCAGTTCTGGGGAACGATGAATTCCGCGGCTTCGATTTTACCGCCGACGAGTTTATAGAGCGTCTGGATGTTTGCGCTGCCCGATGAATTCTCGAGAGCGCGGACATATCTGGTTACCAGACTTCCGGCGACGTTCTGGGGAGATACAAGAGTTTCAAGTCCTATGTTATTTAGAATCGAATATGAGTGACGGTTGACCTTCGCTATGACTTTCTTGACATTTTTGCTCTCAGCGTAAAGCGAAACGACTATGTTTTCCTCATCAATTCCCGTAAGGGCGACGAGAGCGTCCTGATTGTCAAGACCCTGCTCGTCAAGAATCGCCTGGTCTGTTCCGTCACCGCAGATTATGCTGACATCGGTGAGCGCGTTTGTCAGATCGTGACACCTCGCGGGGTCGGAATCTATGAGTTTGATATTACGGCTGGTATCTGAAAGAAGCTCGGAGAGATAAAATCCTATCTTGCCGCCGCCGATTATCATAACATTTTTAATCCTGTGCTTATATACGCCGGTCTGCTTGAGGAACGTGGAGATTTCAGTCCTTGTGCCCGTAATGTTAATCGAGTCTTCGCGCTTGAGCTCAAATTTTCCTCCGGGAATATAGACCGAATTACCGCGCTGAACGGCGCAGATAATAACGTTCGCTTTGAATTTCTTCCTGATTTCGGAAATCTGCATATCGCACAGCGGATTGTCGGAGTGAAGAACTATCCTCGCCATCTCGACCTTGCCTCTCGCGAAAGAATCAAGACTCGCGACAGACGGGAAACGGATAATTCTCGAAATTTCATTTGCCGTTTCATACTCCGGATTCACTATCATATTTATGCCGATTTTTTCACGCAGAAACTGAGTCTGTGTCGCGTAATCGGGGTTTCTTACTCTGGCTATTGTGTATTCCGTGCCGAGATTTTTTGCGAAGGTACAGCAGAGAATATTCAGCTCATCCGAGCCGGTGCAGGCAATCAGCAGCTTTGCCTTTTTGGCGCCCGCCTCCCTGAGTATCTCCACTGTGGAACCGTTTCCGCAGATTCCCATAACATCATAGGAATCAACGGTATTTGTAACAACCGAGCCGTTAATATCAACGACAACCACATCATGATTTTCACCGGAAAGCTGGGATGTCAGCGTCATGCCGAGTTTTCCCATTCCGACTATAATTATATTCATAACGTTTTCCTTTCAGCCGATTATTTGCCTGCCTCTATTCTCTTCCATTCTTTGATGAGAAACGCGAGCGGAATAAGAACAAGAAGCACAACCGCTGCGGCGGCAAGGAAGATATGCGGCGGGGGAACATTGACGATTTCGCTGTAATCATTGGTATATGTCTTGACGGCAAATGTTTCCGTAACGGCGGAGCCGATTGCCGGGCCGATTATCATGGGAATCATTACGCCGAATATCATTCTTACTCCCTGGAAACTGCCGACCTTGTCCTCGGGCGTGAAGTCACGCACGGCGGCTGAGAGCAGGATGGTAATAAGTCCGTATCCCGCAAGGAAAACAACCGCGAATATCGCGAAGGTGATAAGGTCTTTCGCGAAAAACACCGCGACAAGTCCCGCCATAAGCAGGAACAGAGAGGGCACCGCAAACGGAGCGCGTCCCTTCTTATCCATAAGCGAGCCCATCATAACGGCGCCCGCTATAACAAGACCTATAACGGCAACCGCGAGAATAATGACCGGGGGCGTTATATTGAGACTGCCGAAGTCCAGACCTATCTGATGCTGACCATAGATAAAGAGATAGGGGAAGAAAACCTGAACGGCAACGCTGAATATGCAAAGGCAGGCAAGGGAGAGATACAGTCCCTTGTTGCTCCTTACAACAGACGGTCTGAAGCCGTAAATCAGATCCGCCCAGAAATTACTGTTTTTCTTTTCGCCCGAAAGGGAGTCTTTGACTGTGAACATACCGATTATACCGCAGACCGTGACGAGAACTCCGAGTCCGATAAAGCAGGCGGGATAACCGAATGAGCTCGCGAGAACACCGAACGCAACGGTGACTATGACAAGCGCGAGAACGGGGAGAGTGGCAAGAACGCCTTCTGTCTTTGCCCTGTTTGAGTTATCGGTTATATCGGTAATCCAGGCGTTGAACGCCGCGTCATTACTTGTCGATCCCATGAAGGTCATAAGACAGTCCATAATTATAACAACCGCGACCGTGGCCGAGAGAGCCGCCGCCGGCTCTATACCGAGCAGACCGCCGATGTGTTCCCTCGAGATAAACGCGAAGGCCATAACCGTGAAGCCCCAGGCAACATAGCCGGCGCAGATGAAAACCTTTCTGCGGTTGACCTTGTCGCTGAGAGTACCCATAATCAGCGTTGTCAGAACGGCAACGACAGAGCTTGCCGCCACCATGTGTGAAATATCGGTTGACGAGCCGCCGATAACATTGAACAGGAATGTATTGAAATAGTTGTTTTCCACGGCCCAGGCAACCTGCCCCATAAATCCGAACAGGATAATATTGAACATTGCCTTTTTGCCGAGCTTGGTTGATGTTGACATTTCATTCTCTCCGTTCTTTATCTGATTTGCTTTATCTGTTTTTAAGTTTATATATGATATAACTGCCCGCAGACAGAGCTGCAGCCGCTCCGAGGACTTTTCCCGCGGTATGCAGCATCATACTCTGACGGTCTGTTATCCTTTTGAAAACCGGTCCCAGGCACTCGCATTCAAGACCGAATTCCTTGAAATGAGTCAGCTCCTGAGTGAACCCGGACGGATTGCTCTCGGGTATCTCAACATATCTTACACAGCATCTGCAGCCGTCGGTATATGCCCTGAAGCCCGCTGTTTTATGCTGTGCAAGAAAGATTCCGTCAACGGTTCCAGAGAAGTCATTGAGATGGTCGTGACCGAAAAACGCGGCGACCACTCCTCCGGTCTTTTTCCAGCTTTCAAACTGTCCGTTGTTGAAATCCGGCGAGCACGGACCTTCCCCGACATAGCCCTCGGTGCCGTCCGCCGCGACATAGCGGTTTTTTGAGAGGGAATTATATCCCCTGACGCTCACCGGAAGCTCATAGAACTTCGGCTTCCTCAGAAGACGGTATTCCTCGGGAACGGGAATGTGCTGGAATATATAAGACGGCATCGGCTTTCCGCCGCCCGGTTCCTTTAATTTTTCGCTTTCACGCTCAAACCATTCTATCTGGTCCGTATGGACATAGTCATAATGTGAAACGCTCCCGTCCTCACAGAGGTTGTTGGAATCAAGAAACCAAAGGCAGGCAAGCGGTGTTTTACCGTCACGCGAGTATATAAGCTCCTTGAAATCCGCCTTGCCGGGAACCCCCTCGCTTCTCATCACGGCGCAGTCCAGACGGCTGAATGAGGCGAGTATTTCCTCATCGTATTCAGGGTCGTGCTCGTGGTTTCCCATAATACAGTAAACAGGGATATTCCTGCGGCTTGCGGGGGCGCATATCGCGGCTATCGCCCTCTCGTATTCTCCGGGGTCCTCTCTGCATCTTCCCGTGGAAAAAATATCCCCGAGCAGCACGCAGATATCGGGTCTGTAACGGTCAAGAGCGGCATTCATCATTTTCTGCATATCCCTGAAATTCGGAGACTGCGCGTAATCATATTTTTCATGCAGGTCTCCGAAAAGCAATATACCGAATTTTCCGCTGTCATTGAATTTAAGCATTTTTACTCTCCCGGAACAGACATTTCGTTTATTTTAAAATTATACTATTATATTATATCACAAAATAATCAAAAATCAATAAAAAGAGTAAACATAAAAGGACTCCCCTTTTAAGAGGAGTCCCGATGCGTGTTTTCAGTTATTCGCAATCAGATATCATAAGTTTTCAGCATGCCGAAAAGTTTAAGGAAGAATGAAATGATTTTAGCAAAGAAACCGTCATCAATATCAATATTGATTGTCTTTGACTTGCCGTCAACCTCTTTGCCCGAGGCGTCGAGGACTTTGACAGTGAATGTTCTGTCGGAGGTTACCGCGCCGGTTTCAAATTCTAATGCCGCTTCGCCTTTATCGTTCGCGGTTACAACCTTCTTCTGACTGTCGCCCTCATAGATTGCGAGCTTGTAGTTCTTAGGAAGTCCGGTCGCGCTTGCGGTAATCTTTGCCGGCTGATTGTATTTAATACTTGTTATTGTTCCGCTTGCCGAATTAACCCTGATATTCTTTTCGGCTTCGGCTTTTTCTTTTTCCTCCGCTTCTTTCTTTTGCTTCGCGTACAGCTTGCCGATTTCGTCTATCGCTGTATCCTTATCGGTCTTGATTTCATCAACAGTTGTTGCCTTGTCAATTTTTGCTTTGGCGTCTGCCGCCGCCTTTTTGACCGCTTCGGAT
>JAFWRV010000173.1 GCA_017519685.1 Clostridia bacterium | reverse complement strand
CCAGTGATTGTTTCGGGCGAAAGCGGAGCATCCGGATTCGGCGCGATGTATGACATTCTCACGCGCCGCCCGGAGATAAGAAAGCAGCTCGGCATCGGCAGCGATTCCGTTATTCTCTGTATCAGCACCGAAGGCGACACATGCAGGGAAAACTATATCGATATTGTCGAAAACGGAAAATATCCGGTTGAATAAGAATTTATGTACAAATAAGCAAAATCCCTCCCGGGATCGGGAGGGATTAATGTTTGTCAATGTCCGAAAAGACGTTTTTTCTCAAAGGGTGATGTTTCGGAGCTTATGAATTTATAGCCCGTTTCCTCAATCGCTTTTCTGAGTTCGGCGGCAGGGATATCGTTTTCGCTGATTATTTCCGTGACGCCTTTTTTATGAGAGGAGGAAACTTTCCTGACATTGAAATTTCTGCGGATTGTATCGTTGATGTGCGCTTCGCACATGCCGCACATCATTCCGTCAATCCTGACTTTTATTTTAACCATATTACTGTTTGTGACAGGAAGCGCTGTATTTGCATTCCGAGCAGACACCGCCGCAGGATTCCGCGGTCTGAGACTGAGTCTCACAGTGACCGGCGTTTGCGCAGTTCGCGCATTTCTGACCGCAGATGCCTATGCCCGCCTTTTTATCGAGAACCATTCTCCTGATTGAAAGGAACACAATGAATACAACAGCGGCCGCTGCTGCTATTGTGCCGAGGTTATTCTGTAAAAACATTAACATACGTCCGCCTTCTTCCGTTGAAATTAAAAGGGTTTATTTGCCTGCTTTTACCGTGAGGTGGTTATCGTCGTATTTATTCTTTCTGAATAACAGATAGAAGAACGCGGCGAGAACAGCCAGCGCGAAAACAAGACCGATAACGCTGAGATTGCCGGTGAAAGCCGAGCCGAGCTGATAAATCACAAGCGAAACGGCATAGGCAAGAACACACTGATAGGCGATTGCGAACCAGGTCCATTTCGCGGAATTCATCTCTCTCCTGATAGCGCCGATTGCCGCGAAGCAGGGAGCGCAGAGAAGATTGAAGATAAGGAACGAGAAAGCCGAGAGCCGTGTGAGTCCCTCAAAATCAAGAACACCGAAGACACCGACAACTTCTTCTTTGGCGACAAGTCCCATAACGGTTGCGATTGTTGCCTTGATACCCGCGACACCCGTGCCGAAGCCGAGGGGAGCGAATATAATCTTGGCGGCGTTGGCGATAATTCCGAGAACGCTGTCCTCAAGCTCTCTGTCGGGATTGAAGCCGCCTTTGCCGAATACCGAGCCGAACCAGATAACGATTGATGAGAGCAGGATGATTGTGCCCGCTTTCTTGATGAATGACCAGCCGCGCTCCCACATTGAGCGCAGAACGGTTCCGACTGTCGGAAGATGGTAGGAAGGAAGTTCCATAACAAACGGCGCGGGGTCTCCCGCAAACATCTTTGTCTTTTTAAGGATAATGCCGGAGCAGATGATTGCCGCGATGCCGATGAAATACGAGCCGGTTGCCACAAGCGGCGAGCCGTGGAACAGCGCCGTAGCGATCATTGTGATGATGGGAAGCTTTGCTCCGCAGGGGATGAATGTTGTGGTCATAATCGTCATACGGCGGTCGCGTTCATTTTCAATGGTTCTCGAAGCCATAACGCCCGGAACGCCGCAGCCGGTACCGACAAGCACGGGAATGAAGCTCTTGCCCGAAAGGCCGAACTTTCTGAAAATACGGTCCATAATGAAAGCGACACGCGCCATATAGCCGCAGCTTTCAAGGAACGCGAGGCACAGGAAAAGAACAAGCATCTGGGGAACGAAACCGAGAACGGCTCCGACACCCGCTACGATACCGTCAAGAATAAGGCCTGAGATAAACTCGTTCGCGCCCGCTTTTTCAAGCAGTCTGCCGATGAGAACGGGAATGCCGGGCACCCATTTACCGAAGTTTTCCGCTTCTGGAACTTCGCCGGCGGGCTCGATTCCTTCATCTTCGTTTCCCATCGCGGCGTCAACATATTCCGAAAGGTCGTATCCTTCTTTCGCGAGAGAGTCGCCGTAAAAGCCGAACTGCTCTTCGAAATCTCCCCAGCTTCCGTCTTCAACGGTTTCTTTGACTTTTTCTGCGCCGGGAACATCCGCTTCAACGGCAGAGTCGAGCTTCGCGAGGAATTCTTTATCGGAGAAAATATGTTCCTGCGCGTATGTATCCATTGCCTCCTCGTAAGCGCCTTTGCCGGTCAGATGCCAGCCGTCGCCGAAAAGGCCGTCATTTGCCCAGTCGGTCAGTCCTGTACCGAGAGCGGCGCCCGACATTGAAACCGTGTAAACGAGAAACATTATGACGGCAAATATCGGAAGGCCGAGGAAACGGTTTGTGACAACCTTGTCGATTTTATCGGAGGTTGAAAGTTTGCCTTTGTTTGCTTTTTTATAGCAGGATTTGATAATCGAGCCGATATAAATATATCTCTCGTTTGTAATGATTGATTCCGCGTCATCGTCAAGCTCATCCTCGGCGGCTCTGATATCCTCCGCTATGTGGGCTTTGTCCTCTGCGGAAACATTGAGCTTCTCAAGAACTTTTTCATCGCTCTCAAAGAGCTTTACGGCATACCATCTCTGCTGCTCCGAAGGCATATCGTGAAGAAGTCTTTCCTCAATATGCGCGAGCGCGTGCTCAACAACTCCGCTGAATGAATGCTGGGGAACGGCGGGTTTCCCCTTTGCCGCTCTGACCGCTTCCTCAGCCGCTTTGTCAATACCCGTTCCCTTAAGAGCGGAGATTTTCACCACGGGGCAGGCAAGCTGTTTGGAAAGCTCGTCAAAGTCTATCCTGTCGCCTCTTTTTTCCACGACGTCCATCATGTTTATCGCGACCACGACCGGAAGACCGAGCTCGACTATCTGAGTTGTGAGATAGAGGTTTCTTTCAAGGTTTGTGCCGTCAACAATATTGAGAACGGCGTCCGGTCTCTGATCTATAAGATAGTCCCTGGCGACAATTTCCTCAATAGTGTAGGGCGAAAGAGAATAAATACCGGGAAGGTCGGTGATGATGACATCATCGTGCTTTTTCAGTTTACCTTCCTTTTTTTCCACGGTAACTCCGGGCCAGTTTCCGACATACTGGTTTGACCCCGTGAGAGCGTTAAACAGTGTCGTTTTACCGCTGTTCGGGTTACCGGCTAACGCAATACGAATACTCATATATTATCCTTTCCCGGTTATACATAACTAACCGCATAGCAAAAAATTTTACTCAACTTCAATAAGCTCGGCATCGCCTTTACGGATTGAAAGCTCATAATCTCTTACGGTAACCTCAATGGGGTCTCCGAGAGGAGCCACCTTGCGCACGTAAATTTCAACGCCTTTGGTGATACCCATATCCATTATTCTGCGTTTGAGAGCGCCTTCTCCGTGAATACGCTTAACAATGCAGGTTTCACCGATTTTAACATCTCTTAAAGTCATTCGGAATCCTCCCTTTATATAATCAATTTGATTCAGACATAGATTTTGGAAGCCATCTCCTTGCTTATCGCAACTCTGGTTTCCTTGACTTTAACGATAATATTACCGTTCTGCTCCGTGATGACGGTCACGGTGTCGCCGACAATAAACCCGATATTTTCAAGATGCTTTCTGACCTCGGGTTTACCGCCGATTTTTTTGATTACACCTTCGTTTCCGTCGCCTATTACACTTAACGGAATCATTAGTATGCCTCCGCGATAAAAATTATTAGTTAGTTATTGCTAACCATTTCGTTATATTTATATCACAATTAATATTCGATGTCAACAGTTTTTAAAAGAATAATTGATTTTTTCTTTCATTTTTCTCACAAAAGCCGGGCGGTTTATTTGGTTAATATCCATAAACCGTATTTTACCGCTCCGTGTTATTAAATCCGCCGGAAACGCGGCAGGACGAAACTGTTGACACAAGGAAACGACGGTGATAAAATAACTGACAGCACGGCAATTTAAGGAATAATATGTAAAATAAAATGTAATTTTTCCCGATACGGTTGTAAAATTACGCGTTTGATGTTATATTAAAATACGGAAATTCCCGGAAAGGATGATTCGTTTGGATAAAGACTATATTCCCGGAAGCGGAGAGGAACTCGACGCCGCAGGCGCTCCGGAGGAAACCGCTGCGTCTGAAGAAATAATTGAGGAAACCGCCGAAAAAACCGTTGAAGACGCTGCTGACGAGGTCTCCGAGAGTGAAGACATAACCGCGGATGAAGACGAAATCGAAGACGCGGAAGACGCGGAGGAAGACGGCAGTCCGGAAGAGCCGGAAAGAGTCAGAATCTGCCCTAACTGCCATAAGAATGCCATGGCGAGAGGGCATCGCTACTGCCGCAAATGCGAAAAGAAAATCATAAAGGTCAAAGCGCCTTTGGGCGGATATATCGCCGGTTTTGTTTCACTGATTACCGCGCTGTGCGCTTTTGTTCTCGCGTTTCTTCTTATGCCGGCGTCCCTTCAGGTCGCTCAGGGCGATTTCTTTGCCGCGCGCCATAACTGGTACAGCGCGGGTATGTCATATAACGGAGTTTCAGATGTCATCACACAGGTGACCGATTCCGTCGGAGAGAATTCCCCGCTCAAGCAGGTTATAGCGACCGGCTCGAATTTTGATTTCAAAATTTACAAGACCCTTGTCAATATGTACGGACTGTTCAGGGCAAATCAGGCGAAATCAAACATTTTCAAATCCCCGGGTTCAGCCGAGTTTACGGCGAAATCAAATAAACTCGCGACCTATGATGCTATGTTTGAAAAGTTCAGCAATACTTATCAGGCGGTCAGCGACATAATGACGGAGATTGATTACTCCGAAACCAGGGATAAGAAGCTCGGTGAGGAATCCGTCAAAAAAATGGAAGCCGCCAGGGGCAAGGAAGGCGTTGACGATATCGCTCTCGACTATTTTATAGCCAATGTTATAATGGCGTGCGATATGGGCGACGACCTTGAAAGGGAGCAGCTCGAAAAGGTTAAGGCAAAGGATGAGGCGACAGAGGAAGACTATTCCTGGCTTTACTATGAGGACCTTATCAAGTTCTATATGAAAACAAAGGATTATGACAAGGCGCTGCCTCTGATTGAAGCCGAGCTCAAAAAGAACACCTCAAACTTCACCCCCGCTTACTGCAAGGCGAAGATTATCGCGAGCAAAGGCGATACAAAAGCTCTTGAGGATTTCATCGGAGAATTCTGCCGCAACAATACAAATCTTGACGGCAGCCAGTCCGATTCAAACTACTCGCTGCTTATCTATTATCTCAGGGTAACCGGCGATTACAGTCACGCGAAAGATATGATTGAGCAGGCGAAGTCGGTTTATAATCTCAATTCGGATTTTGACCGCCAGCTCGCTCTTGTCTGCCTTGTCGAAGGCGACTATGACGCCGCGTTTGAGGCAATCTGGGCGGCGGAGGAATCGGCAAACTACCGCGCGCAGATGTATCAGGACAGCAGCGCTTATACCGAGGAATTCTTCGCAACCTCATACCTTGCCGCTTATATGTGCGATAAATACGGCAACAAGGATTCCGAAAACGCTTCCCATCTGCCCGAGGTGCTCGAATACTACAAAGACGGAGCGCCTAACGATACGGTTGATAAGATTATAAAAGGCGAACTCACGATTGAAAAAGTGCTGACGGAAGGAGTGTATGATGTAGCATGAGATTACTTTATGTCATAATTAAATTCATCTGCTTCCCCGGTACTTATCTGAGAGGATTCTGGGAAAATCTGACCTGCAAGGTGCTTCATCTTGAGGTCGAGTCGGAAGGGTATATGAGACCCGATGAGGCGTGCGGCCACGTTGAGCATACGCTCGCTTCAACCGGCTGGTCCGCCTGGCTTATGGCGGTCGGCCCCGGATTTATGTGCTTCTGCACCGGATCGGCGTTTTTCCTTTTCGGACTGTTTGACATATTCTATATGGGAATCACGTTTTACGACAACGCCGTACTGTTTATCCTGAGCATTATTTCAATGTATCTCGGAGGATCCCTGCTTTGCGCCGCGTTTCCTCTGACTGAAGATATATTGAATTTCTGGGATGTCGCCTACCGCGGAGGACTTAAAGGCGGAAATATTCCCGTCAAAATATTAAAGGTTATCGGAATCATTATTTCTTTCCCGGTTGCCCTTATCACAAGAGTCGGAGCGTTTCTCGAAAAGAATTGCATCACCTTCCTTATGACTGTGGCAATACTGGTATTTCATATCATTTTCGTAAGATAACCCAATTATATGTATAAAAAAAGGAACCCTGTGGTATCAGGGTTCCTTATGTTTATATGATTTTTATTATCCGGATTATTCGTAGAGCGGATATTTTTCGCAGAGCGCATTGACTTCCGCGCGGATTCTGTCTTTGTTCGCTTCGTAATCCGTGGCGCAAAGATATATATATTCCGCAATCTTGTCCATATCCTCAGTTTTGAGACCTCTTGTCGTGACCGCGGCAGTGCCGAGTCTGACGCCGCTGGTGACGAACGGCTTTTCGGGGTCGTTGGGAATGGCGTTTTTGTTTGCCGTGATGCAGACGCTGTCAAGTCTGTGCTCAAGCTCTTTGCCGGTGATTCCGAGTGAACGCAGATCAAGCAGAATCAGGTGGTTATCCGTGCCGCCGCTGACCATATTGACGCCTCTCTTTGAAAGTCCGTCGGCAAGCGCCTTGCAGTTTTCAATTATATTTTTCTGGTAAACACCGAATTCCGGTTTCAGCGCCTCGCCGAAGCAGACTGCCTTGGCGGCGATGATGTGCATAAGCGGACCGCCCTGATTTCCGGGGAAAATGGATTTGTTGATAGCGGCGCCGAGTTCCTCTTTTGAGAGAATAAGACCGCCTCTCGGTCCTCTGAGAGTCTTGTGTGTGGTTGAAGTAACGATATCGGCGTAGGGAACGGGCGAGGGATGAAGCCCCGCGGCGATAAGGCCTGCGATGTGAGCCATATCTACCATGAAATACGCTCCGACCGACTTCGCTATCGCGCTGATTCTTTCAAAATCAATGATTCTCGGGTATGCCGACGCTCCCGCGACTATGAGTTTGGGCATATTGTCCTTCGCGAGTTTTTCAAGGGCGTCATAATCAATGAAACCGTCGTCGTTAACGCCGTAGGAAACAAAATTATAAAGCTTACCGCTGGCGTTTACCGGTGAGCCGTGGGAAAGATGGCCGCCGTGGGCGAGACTCATACCGAGAACGGTGTCGCCGGGGTTGAGAATCGCGGCGTAAGCCGCCATATTTGCCTGAGCGCCCGAGTGCGCCTGAACATTCGCGGCGTCCGCGCCGAAAAGCTCCTTCGCTCTTTCGAT
>JAFWRV010000172.1 GCA_017519685.1 Clostridia bacterium | reverse complement strand
TCGCAAAGAATACATACTGATACTCGCTGCCGTCCAGCGGCATTTCGGTAATATCTTTGTCAAAGACGATCTCTCCGCATTCAAACTCTTCGCCGTAAACATCCTGTATTCTTCCGTCTTTGATTATTTTTTCGGTGAGCAGTCTGATTCTTACATCTGCATTGATATCATAGGTCGTATTATCGGGTATGCCGTTCTCATCCGGACCTTTACGGATATCGGGACCGACATAATAACCGTTATTAAACTCGTTTTCATCCCATACGAATCCGTAATGCAGCGAGGCGCGGTCAACATCCTTAAACGGTTCTTTGTCATAATTGATTTTAACGGGTGTTTCAAAGGCAAGAAAATCATTTGAGTTGCTGAGAGCCGAGCAATACATCCGGTGACCCTTAAACGCGAGAGTAACGCCTCTGAAATTGCTCTTGAAAACCATATTCTCATAATCTTTATCGATATCGTTATTGGTGCAGAGAATATGGCGCGTGCCGTCGCTGTCGGTTTTCATCAGCATAAAATCAATGGCAGAGAGGTAGGCGTAGCTTTCTTTTGTAAGAGATACGGAAAAGGCGCCACTTTCGCTTATGCTGCCTTTGTCGGTAAATTCAATCGGAACATCGGGGACGTTTAAGAAATGGTTTTTGAGGAATCTGCCGTATTCCTCGCTGACGCTGAGCGATACATAGTCTTCAATTTCCCGTTCGTTAAATGTTATGGGATAGTAGAAGGAAACACCTTCGTTGCTGCGGCTGCCGCTGTTTACCATATAAGGAACCGCTTGGTTAATCGCACTCATCAGATCCACCATGGATAATCCCTCATCCCATGCCAGATCAAAAAAATTCACCAGGTCTACCATGTTTGAGCTGTCATCAAAAGGGTTATCCAGGCCGAACTTCTCGCACCTTTTCGCGGCGGCAGTCAGACGGGTGAAAAAGTTCTCGGTTTCTGCCGTTTTATTCAGAAATGCGGAGCATTCATTAAACTGTTTCACGAGCTCGTCGGCATTTGACAGGTTAATCAAAGACAGCGTTGAATAAGTATCATTGCCTGTTTTTTGGCATTTATCCATAAAGCTGTCGCAGATTTTTTTGCCGATTTCTTCATTTGATTTATCCGAAGCGAACGCCTCGCAAATTGCCTTGTAATCCATGCCGCCGGCAGGGATGATTTCCTCGGAAGCAATCATATAATCCGAGTAATCACTCATTACGGAAACCACCTCAATTGTTGCCATCAGGCAGGCGTCAAAGGTGATAAAATCAAGCTTTGATTTCAGCTGAGCGTTATCAAGGGCCTCTTTCAGCTCGGCCAATGATAAGGAATCAAAGGAATAGTTTTCGTCAAAGCAGACTCCCTTTGCAGAGCCGCCGCCGTGATCCCAAAGCACAAGCATATCACGCTCGGCAGGGTAGTTTTCCGATCCCCATTTCAAAAAATCGCCGAGTGTTTCGCTCTCGCCCATATTGCCGTTCGGCAGGGATTCGATAAGATTTAAGCTGCCGTCTTTAACTTCATAACGCTGAAGAGCGTTGTTATCTATATTGTGAGAGCGCCATGTTGCAGCTCCGCCGGTTTCAATAACGATATTCATATTATCACTGACGGACGCAGCGAGCAATTCATCAATGT
>JAFWRV010000171.1 GCA_017519685.1 Clostridia bacterium | reverse complement strand
TCTCAAACTTTGTGAAAGAGTTTTTATGCCCATATCGTGAAGCTCGCGGACTGCCTGCGCGCTGTCATCCCTGACCGTATCGGCAACAGCGATTATTCCGAGAAACGCTCCGCCCCGGGAAAACAGCATCGGTGTCTTTCCCTGCGCGGCGAGTCCGTCGAGTATGCCGGGTACCTCGTCGGGAAGCGTAATCTTTGAGGAAATAAATCTGTAATTTCCGGCATACGATTCCTTTCCCTTATATTCTGCGCATATTCCGTTGCCTTCCGAGTTACGGAAATCTTCCGTTTCCGAAAATAAGCAGTTACGCTCCTCTGCGTAATCCGTTACGGCTTTCGCAAGCGGATGACTGCTCTTCTTTTCAAGCGAGTACGCGCATTCGAGAAGTTCTGTTTCCCCTGTTTCACCGTACGGAATAACGTCGGTGACGACGGGTCTGCCCTCGGTCACGGTACCTGTTTTGTCAAGCGCGACAATCTGAATTCTGCCCGATTCCTCCAGAGAAGCGGAAGTTTTGAACAGAATGCCGTTTTTTGCTCCCACACCGTTGCCGACCATAATCGCGACAGGCGTCGCGAGACCGAGCGAGCAGGGACAGCTGATTACAAGAACAGTTATTCCGCGTGAAAGCGCGTAACCGAATTCTCTGCCCGCTATAAGCCAGACAATGACGGTTATAACGGCGATTCCGATTACAACCGGAACAAATACCCCCGAAACTCTGTCGGCAATCTTCGCTATCGGCGCCTTGGTCGCCGCGGCGTCGGACACCATCTTGATTATCTGTGAAAGAGTTGTATCTTTACCTACTCTTGTAGCACGGCATTTTATATAACCCGAGCGGCTTACCGTTGCCGCCGAGACGGTGTCTCCCGCCGCTTTGTCAACGGGTATGCTTTCACCTGTCAGCGCGGACTCATCAACCGCCGCAGTACCCTCCGTGACAACTCCGTCAACGGGTACGCTCTCACCTGCCCTGACAATGAAAACATCGTCCTTTTTAACCTCTCCGACAGGCACCGATGTTTCTTTGCCGTCAACTAAAAGCGTTGCCGTTTCGGGAGCGAGGGTCATAAGACTTTTAAGAGCGTCGGTAGTTCTTCCCTTTGAATACGCTTCAAGGGTTTTTCCGACAGTTATGAGAGTCAGTATCATTGCCGCGGATTCAAAATAAAGACCCGTTTCCTCACCTTTGAAAAACAGCAGATAAACGCTGTAAACAAACGAAATACCCGAACCCATTGCGACCAGGGTATCCATATTCGCTGAGCCGTGAACAACTCCGCGCAAACCGTTTATGAAAAATCTGCGGTTTACAATCAGTACCGCCGCGGAAAGTATCATCTGAAAAACTCCGCGCGCAAGATAACTTTCGTGTAAAAACGCGGGGAGCGGGAAACCCCACATCATGTGTCCCATCGAAACATACATCAGCGGCAAAAGAAGAATAACGGATATTATAAGCCGTCTTATGAGTTTCGGCGTTTCCCTGTCTTTGAGTTCGTCCGCTTTATTGACCGAATCGTTTTCCTTTTCGGGCGACGCGCCGTATCCCGCTTCGGTAACCGCTTTTATTATCGCTTCATCGGAGGCCGTTCCCTCAACGCCCATTGAATTTGTCAGCAGACTGACCGCGCACGAGGTGACGCCTTCAACGGAGCTTACCGCTTTCTCAACTCTCGCGGAGCAGGCGGCGCAGCTCATTCCCGTAACATTAAATTGCTTCATACCGTCACCTACTTCATCAGTCTTGTCAGCGTTCTGAGCAAATCATCGACCGTTTCGGTCCTGCCTGCTTTAATATCGTCCGAAACGCAGGTTTTTATGTGATTTGAAAGTAATTCCTTATTGAAAGAATTGAGAGCCGCGTTGACGGCGGCGACCTGGATTATTATGTCGGTGCAGTAGGCGTTGCTTTCAAGCATTCTCTTGATGCCCCTGACCTGACCCTCAATCCTGTTAAGACGGGTCATTAGGGATTTGTATTCTTCTGCGGACCTTTCCTTCTTTCTTTCACAGCAAGGACACGCAGAGATTTTTTCTTCGGTTTTCATAATTCCTCCTTATACCCCTTAGGGGTATATTAAGAATACACCTTTTTTCTCCTTGTGTCAATAAGACAGGCAAAAAAATACGGGTACATTCTCTGAAATGTACCCGGTGTTATTATTTGCTCCGTATCTTTTTTCTGAAGCTGACGCCTGTCGCGTAAATCAGCTTAAGCCATGGCAGCAGCATATCCTCGTCATAGTCAAGAACAGCGTTTGTCTGGGCAAATGTTTCAAAACTCAAATCACCTTTATAACCCGCGTCTTTCAGCGCCAGGCAGAAATGATTCCAGTCAACCGTTCCCGTCAGCGGCGCTCTGTGATTGTCGGATGAGCCGTTGTTGTCGTGAATGTGAAGCGCCTTAATTCTTTTGCCGTATGTCGATATGAAAAGACGCAGGTCGTGCCTTAAAAGGTTTGCGTGCCCGGTATCGAGGCAAAGGCCGAAGACTTCTTTTCCCGCCTCTTCATTGAGCCCGTCAATAAATGCCGCGCCCTCGGCGGCATTGGAGCAGTGTCCCTGATAATTGACACCGTTATGTCCGCTGAAAAGGTTTTCAAGGCATACGGTCACATTGCTTTTGAGCAATACGGGGATAAGCGAGGTATATAATTTTCTGTTATATTGATAAACGGTTTCGGGCGTATTTATACTGTCGCTCAGCGAATATGAAAAGCCGTGAATCACAAGGTTTTTGCATCCCACGCTGTCGCAGAATTCGATATTTCTTTTATAAACCTCCGCCGCGTAGTCAAGAGTTTCGGGCTTTTCCTTTATCATACACGGAAACGGCGCATGCGCCTGCGTAATTTCAAGACCGTTTGCCCTGATAATTGCGATTTCATCGGAATAATGCTCCGTCACCTCGGGAAGCGATTTTTCAAAAATGCACTTTCCTTTGTAAGTTCCTTTCCTGAGGTCGGAGGAATTCCATGCGTGGTCGAGATTCCAGTCAATCGCGTCAAATCCCGCTTTTTTTATCAGCGCGTAACCCTTTTCCGCTCCGAGACGGTCAACGATATCGCCTGTCTGAACACTGATTTTCAATGCCCTGCCTTCTTTCTGTTTCGGATTAATCCGTTTTGTGATTATAATTTATCACACGGTATTTTATAAGTCAATTATTTAACATTGAAAAAATTATTTTTTTATGATAAAATGGTATATCTTTAATTATAATGAGGAAATGTTTATGCGAATTGTCATTAAAGTCGGAACATCAACACTCACCCACGCCACCGGCAGAATCAACATCAGAAGAGTCGAGTCCCTCTGCCGCACAATAAGCGATCTTAAAAACGCCGGAGACGATATCATCCTTGTTTCAAGCGGCGCGATCGGTATGGGAGTCGGAAAACTCAATCTGAGCGAGAAACCGACGGATATAGTCGTAAAGCAGGCGGCGGCGGCAACCGGTCAGTGCGAGCTTATGTTTGTTTACGACAACGAGTTTTCAAAATACAATCATCTTATAGCCCAGATTCTTATCACAAGCTCGGATATCGAAAATGAAAAGAATCACAGAAATTTCAACAACACCGTCAATAAGCTCCTTGATTTCGGAGTTATCCCGGTTATAAACGAGAATGACACGATTTCAACCGATGAGATTGCAATCGGCGACAATGATACTTTGGGCGCGATAATAGCGGTAAGCGTCAAGGCGGACCTTCTGATAATCCTTTCGGATATTGACGGTCTGTATGACAAAGACCCCCATAAGAATCCCGACGCGAAGCTCGTGTCCGAGGTTTATGAAATCACGGATGAAATAGTCTGTATGGGTAAGGGCAAGGGCTCCGAACTCGCGACAGGCGGAATGCGCACCAAGATTCACGCCGCGGAAATTGCCACGGAAAACGGCATTGAAATGGTGATTGCAAACGGAAACGACCCAAAAATACTCTACGATATAGTCGATGGTAAACAAGTGGGTACCAGATTTTACGGAAAAGAGAAATAATATGACTACCAATGAAATTCTTGACAGAGCCGTCGCGGCAAAAAAAGATATCCGCTCCCTGACAGAGGCGGAGAAAAACAAAGCGATTGAAATAATGGCACAGTGTATAGAATCCGGCGCCGCGAAAATTCTCGCGGAAAACGCCGCCGATGTTGAGGCGTCAAAGGGCAAAATATCGGATGTTATGATTGACCGTCTGACCCTGACGGCGCAGAGAATCGCCGGTATGGCGCAGGGAATGAGAGAGGTAACAGATTTACCCGACCCTAACGGAAAGGTTATCCGCAGCATTGACAGGCCTTCGGGAATACATATTGAGAAGGTTACCGTCCCTATGGGAGTAATCGGCATAATATATGAGAGCAGACCCAACGTCACTTC
>JAFWRV010000170.1 GCA_017519685.1 Clostridia bacterium | reverse complement strand
GGAATAAACCCTTTATGACGAACTGCGCCGAGAGTAGTACCTCCGCAAAGCATAAACTTAACATCGTTTTTATCACAATATATTTTAAATGCTTTGAGAATGTTTAATAATATTGGCTGTACTTCTTCAGATTTAATCGGTCTCATTAAATTCACCTTGATTTTTAATTTCTAACCATTTTTTTAAACAGAAACTCTCTGAGAAAATTAGGAACAAGAGAAGAAATTCCTCTGACAACGATATTGATCAGATACTGCTTTGAAGAAATGAATTTATTATCCTTCATGAATTTAAACAACGCTTTCTGGCTGACTGCGTACTTTAAACCGGAACGCCGTTTATAAAGATCGCTTCCCGCTCTCATCCAGAGAATAGGTTCCTGGATGTTATATCCTTTGCAGCCGGCGAGAAGCATTCTTATCCATAGATAATAATCTTCCAGAAGATAAAAATCTTTATAACCTCCCGCCATTTCAACAGCGCTTTTTTTATACATTACTGCAGGATGATTAAAGGGATTTCTTTTTTTAGCAAAATCTGTTATTTCTTCCTGAGTTTCGGGAGGAACGCGTCTGTTATCGGGAGTGTCGGGCGAAATAGTAAACTCCTCTATAATACCGGAAACTATGCTGATTTCGGGTTTGCTTTCAAAAACCCGAAGCTGTTTTTCGCATCTGTCGGGCCGTGATATATCGTCACTGTCCATTCTCGCAACAAGTTCGTTTTTGCACTGTTTTATTCCGATATTAAGAGCGTTTCCCAGACCGCCGTTTTTTTCAAGACGGATTACATTGAAATAATCGTATCGGGACTGAAAATCTTCAATTACTTTGTTCAAATCATCGCCAAGCGGACCGTCGCAGACAAGAACAAAATCATCGGCAGGAACAGTCTGATTGACAATGCTGTTTATACTTTCATATAAATACTTTGCTTTCTCTTTGTAATAAACAGACATAAGAACAGAATAATTGTTCATTGTTATACTCTCCCGATTAATTAATCATCAGCTTCTTCTTCAGCAATAGACTGAATTTCATTAAGCTGGCTTTCAGTGAATCCTTCGGTACTGTCGGAAATAAAAATGATTTTAACGGTAGCAAGAATAATTTTAATATCTTCAATAAGACTCGGATTTGCGATATACATTAAATCCATCTGAAGTTTATCATAAGAGGATGAATTGTATTTTCCGTAAACCTGAGCATAACCCGTAAGTCCGGCTTTCGCCTGAAGACGCAGTCTGAATTCCGGCATTTCTTTTTCATAAAGATCGGCTATTTCCGGTCTTTCCGGTCTGGGACCGACAATACTCATTGAACCGCCGATAATATTGAGAAACTGAGGCAATTCATCAACTCTGACTTTTCTGATTATTTTACCGACTTTGGTTATTCTGTCATCATTATCTCCGGAGCTGAGATGAGCGTGCCCGTCTTTCTCCGCGTCAACACGCATTGAACGGAACTTGATTACTTTAAATTCTTTTCCGTCTTTTGTCAGTCTGACTTGTCTGTAAAAAACAGGGCCGCCGTCTGTCTTAATCGCCAAAGCGGTTATTAAAAACAGAGGTGATAAAACTATCATTACAACCAGGCTGAACACGATATCAATGGCCCTCTTAATGAAAAGATATTCGGGTGACGGATGATATCTGTGAACTCTGAGAATCGGAAGATGAAGCATGTGCTCACGGTGAGCGCCGCTCATTATAGTGTCACCTACTCTCGGAATAACAAACATAGTGATGTCATGCTCAATGCAATACTTAAGAATTATGTTTCTGTCACGGCTGTGAACACCGCTCAAAAAAACAGTCTCAAGTCCGTCAAGCTGAGAAATATCGGCAAGGCATTCCTCGACGCTTAAATTCATTTTTACATCATACTTTTTGTCAAGTCCGTATTGCTCAATGAGCTTATCCAAATTTTTACGAACATCATATATTATCGCGGTCGTGCTTTTACCGAAGACCTTATAGTACCAGTAATGCACAAAAATCGACCAGATAATTGAAACTACAATCTGCCCGCAAAACGCTATTGCTCCGGGGACATAGGTCACAAGCTCCTGGGCTAAGATAACAATGATAACATAAGTCAGCAAATCAGCAATAAGCACAGCTAACGATTGACTGTAAATCATTTCAAATACTTTGTTCTGAGGAATAAGAAAAGCGTCATATATTTTTCCGAGAATAGTATATAAGACGGCAAAAATCAATACCACAAGCCACATTGTTATTGAATTGAGTGTAATCAAAGCTCTTGTAGAATAATAATAG
>JAFWRV010000169.1 GCA_017519685.1 Clostridia bacterium | reverse complement strand
GCTTCGATCAGACCGAAACCACCCTTGTTGTCGGCAATCTCGTCGGCACGAAATCCCGCCTCGGCTCGATGGGCAAGGCGTCCCCGCAGTATGATGTCGATCTTGTCGATCCCGACGGTAATCCCGTTGCCGACGGCGAAACCGGAGAACTCGTTATCCGTCTTGACAAAGGCCATCCCGTGGGACTCTTCAAGCACTATATCGACGATGACGAAAAGAACGAGGAGTGCATGAGAGGCAATATGTATCACACCGGCGACACCGCCTGGCGTGATGAGGACGGTTATTTCTGGTATGTCGGCAGAGTTGACGATGTCATCAAGTCATCCGGCTACCGTATCGGGCCGTTTGAAATCGAAAGCGTTATCATGGAGCTTCCCTATGTTCTTGAGTGCGGAGTTTCCGCCGCCCCCGATGAAATAAGAGGACAGATTGTCAAAGCGAGCATCGTTCTCGTCAAGGGAACGGAGCCGACGGAGGAGCTCAAAAAAGAGATTCAGAATTATGTCAAGGAGCATACTGCTCCCTACAAATACCCCCGTCTTGTTGTTTTCCGCGATGAACTTCCCAAGACCATCAGCGGCAAAATCCGCAGGAATATGCTCTGATTTCGGTATATTTTCACAATAAACGGCATATTGCGTTATGCATTTTTTCGAAATTTAATATTGACATTCACCGAAAGTTGATTTATTATATCATAAATTGAAATAAAGGCTTTGACGAAGAGAGCTTATATCATTCTGCTTTCAGAGAGGCGGCGTAAGGTGCGAGCCGTCAGCAAGGGGATATAAAGTTGTAGCTTCCGAGCCGGGAGGAAGAAAGCGCGTGTGAGTAGAACCTCCCCGTATTGCTGCGTGAAAGCATAAGGTTTGTCAGAACCTGAGTGGTGCGAAAGCACAATTTGAGTGGTACCGCGGGTATAATCATTATGCTCGTCTCAAAGTTATTATCAGCTTTGGGGCGGGTTTTTTTGCAGCCCCGGAAAAAGGAGTTTTCTTATGGAAATATCCGGTCTTGATTTTAAAATCAAAGAAATGGCCTCCCGTATCAGGGAACTGCGTGAAATCGAGGGAATTTCACCTGAACAGATGGCAAAGAGCACAGGCGTGACCGTGCAGGAATACACTGCCTGCGAAAGCGGTCAGAGCGATCTGAATTTCGCGTTTATTTACAGATGCGCTCTCGCTCTGGCGGTTGACGTGACCGATATTATCGAAGGTCATTCGCCGACTCTTAATTCCTATTTCGTTACCCGTAAGGGCAACGCTCCCGAGATTGCCGACGCTCACGGAATGACCTATTATAATATGGCTTACGCGTTCAAGAACAGGATTTCCGAGCCGCTTTACGTGGTGAGCAAATACAATCCCGAAGCGCAGGTAAAGGATATCGAGCTGACAAGCCACGACGGTCAGGAGCTCGACATCGTAATCGCGGGAAACCTTCTTGTTCAGGTCGGCGAGCACCGTGAAACGCTCGGGCCCGGCGACAGTATCTACTATAACTCCGATACGCCTCACGGCATGATAGCCGTAGGCGGCGAAGACTGCAGCTTTTACGCCATAGTAATGAACCCCTCGGGCGAGCCGATTCCCGAGCTCGTTCCGGCGAAGAAGGTGGCAGGTCCCGAAATCGGCCACAAGCACGACACGAAGGACAGAATTTACAAGCGTTACATCGAAACCGTCGAGGACGAAAACAGGACTCCGGTTTCAATCAGGTTCAAAAACGAGGAAAAATTCAATTACGCCTTTGATATTATAGATGAAATAGCGGATAAAGACCCCGGCAAGACTGCGATGATTTATGTTTCCAACGACAAGGTTTCCACAAGATTCACCTGGAAGGAAATCAAGCAGAACTCAAGCCGCTGCGCAAACTATTTCAAATCCCTCGGTATCAAAAAGGGCGACCGCGTAATGCTCGTTCTTAAAAGGCATTACCAGTTCTGGTTCGCGATTCTCGGGCTTCACAAGCTCGGCGCGATCGGCATCCCCGCGACCAATCAGCTTCTTGTTCACGACTTTGAATACAGATTCAAAGCGGCGGGCATCACCTCGATAATCTGCACCGCCGACGGAGATGTCGCGGCGAATGTTGACGAGGCGCTCAAGTCCTATGACGGCATGGCAAACAAGCTCATCGTCAACGGTGAGAGAGAGGGCTGGCGCAATTTCAACGAAGAATATGTTCTTTACAGCAGTCACTATCCGAGACCGGACGACGCGCCCTGCGGCGACGATTATATGCTGATGTATTTCACCTCGGGCACATCCGGTTATCCCAAGATAGCGACTCATACCTATAAATATCCGCTCGGTCAGTTCCACACCGCGAAATACTGGCACGATGTTGACCCCGACGGACTGCATTTCACCATTTCCGACACCGGATGGGCAAAGGCGGCGTGGGGCAAGCTTTACGGACAGTGGATGTGCGAGACCGCGCTGTTTGTCTATGACTTTGACAGATTTCACGCTGAAGACGTGCTTCCGATGTTCAAGGAATACAACATCACCACCTTCTGCGCTCCTCCGACCATACTCAGAATGCTGATACGCCAGGATATTTCGAAGTATGATTTATCCTCCGTACAGCACATGACAACAGCGGGCGAGGCGCTCAATCCCGAGGTTTACCGTCAGTTTGAAAAACTTACCGGGCTTCAGATTTTAGAGGGCTTCGGTCAGACCGAAACCGCGCTGATTATCGGCAATCTCAGAGGTGCCGACCACAAAATCGGCTCGATGGGAAAACCCGTTCCGACCTACAATGTCAAGCTGCTTGACCCCGACGGAAAACCCGTTCCGGTCGGCGAGGTCGGTGAAATCTGTATAGACATAAGCAACGGCATTCCCTACGGCGTCGCGGTTTGCTACTACAACGCCGAGGACAAGACGAATGAAACCTGGCACGACGGCTGGTATCACACCGGCGATACCGCCTGGATGGATGAAGACGGATTTTACTGGTATGTCGGCAGAGTTGATGACGTTATCAAATCCTCCGGCTACCGCATCGGTCCCTTCGAGATTGAAAGCGTTATCATGGAGCTTCCGTATGTTCTTGAATGCGGAGTTTCCGCCGCTCCCGACGAGGTCAGAGGTCAGATTGTCAAGGCGAGCATAGTGCTTGTCAAAGGCACGGAGCCGACCGAAGAGCTCAAGAAGGAAATCCAGAATTACGTAAAAGAGCATACCGCTCCTTACAAATATCCGAGACTTGTCGTCTTCCGTGACGAGCTTCCGAAAACGGTCAGCGGCAAGATCCAGAGAAATAAATTATAATAACGTTGAAAGGAAGAATATACTATGGAAATCAAAATCACGAAAACAACATCACCCAAAGCAAAACCCGCAGACGAATCGGCACTTGGTTTCGGACGTATTTTCACCGACCACATGTTCATGATGGACTATTCCGCAGGTCAGGGCTGGCATGATGCCAGAATCATCCCCTTCGGCCCCCTTTCAATCCATCCCGCTTCAACCGTACTTCATTACGGCACGGAGATTTTTGAAGGTCTCAAGGCGTACAGAGCGGCAAACGGCGAAATCCGTATGTTCAGACCGATTGAAAACATCAGAAGACTCAATAACAGCGCCGAGCGTCTCTGCCTCCCCGAGATTCCCGAGGACGACGCGATGCAGATTCTCGACACACTCGTTGAGCTTGAGAAGGACTGGATTCCCCATTCCGAAGGCACTTCGCTCTATATCAGACCGTTTATGTACGGCAATGAGCCCCACCTCGGCGTTCACGCCGTTAAGGAAGCAACTTATGTTGTTATCTGCTCACCCGTCGGCGCATACTATGCCGAGGGTATCAACCCCGTTAAAATCGCCATTGAATCCGAAGACGTCAGAGCGGTCAAGGGCGGCACAGGTTACGCAAAGTGCGGCGGCAACTACGCTGCGTCCCTTCGCGCGGGCGAAAAAGCCGAGAAGAAGGGCTTCACCCAGGTTCTCTGGCTTGACGGCGTTCACAGAAAGTATATCGAAGAAGTCGGCTCAATGAACGTTATGTTCAAGATTAACGGCGAAATCGTTACTCCCGAGCTCACCGGCTCCGTTCTTCCCGGCATCACAAGGAAGAGCTGTGTTGAACTTCTCAAAGAAAAAGGATACAAAGTATCCGAGCGTCTTATCTCCATCGACGAGCTTCACGAGGCAGCCAAGAACGGCACTCTTGAGGAAGCGTGGGGCACAGGCACGGCGGCAGTTGTTTCTCCCATCGGCTGGCTCAGCTACAAGGGCGAGGAATTCGTTGTCAACAACGGTGTCATAGGCGAAGTCACACAGGCGCTCTATGATGAGCTTACCGGCATTCAGTGGGGCAAGATTGAAGATACTCACGGCTGGTGCCATAAGGTATGCTGAAGCATAAAAGAATAACTCTTTTCTGCGGCCATTACGGCAGCGGAAAAACAAATATCGCGGTCAATTACGCTCTTTACCTGAAAAAGCAGGGCGAAGAGGTTGAAATAGCGGATATGGACATAGTCAATCCGTATTTCCGCACGAAAGACAGCGAAAAGGAACTGACCGGAGCGGGCGTGCGGCTGATAAGCCCCCGTTTCGCCAATTCCAACGTCGATTTACCCGCGCTTCCCCAGGAGCTTTACGGCTTGTTTGAATTCAAAGACAAATGCGCTGTCCTCGACATAGGCGGTGATGACAGAGGCGCTTATGCGCTCGGCCGTTTCACGCCGTTTATTCTTGAGGAAAACAACTATAACAATTTCTTTGTCGCGAATTTTTACCGCCCGCTTACCCGTACAGCGGAGCAGGCGCTTGAGGTTATGCGGGAAATCGAAACCGCGGGCAGGGTGCCGTTCACCGGAATAGTGAATAACTCCAATCTGGGAGAGGAAACAACGGCGGCGGATGTTGAGAAAACTTATTCTCTCGCCGATGAACTCTCATCGCTTACCGGCCTTCCGGTATATATGACCTGCGTAAAGGACTCTTTGGCCGGCGAAGTAAGCGGCGAAAACATTTTCCCGCTTAAACTGCAGGCAAAGTATTATCTGTGAAAGGATGAGTATCTATGGCTAAAGTTACCTTTGCAACCGATTTATGCAAGGGCTGCGGACTTTGCGTTTCAGCGTGTCCGAAGCAGATTCTTGTCATAGCAAAGGACAAAATCAACAAAAAAGGACATTCTCCCGCTGAAATGACAGACCAGTCCAAGTGTATTGCCTGCGCTTTCTGCGCGACAATGTGCCCCGACTGTGTCATTACCGTAGAAAAGTGAGGTGCTGAAAGTGGCAGAAAAAGTATTAATGAAGGGTAACGAGGCAATCGCCGAGGCCGCCATCAGAGCCGGCTGTCTTCATTACTTCGGTTACCCCATCACTCCGCAAACCGAGCTTGCGGCATATATGGCAAAGAGAATGCCTAAAATCGAGGGCGGCGTATTCCTTCAGGCGGAGAGCGAAATCGCGGCAATCAATATGGTTTACGGCGTAGCTTCCACCGGAAAGAGGGTTATGACCTCATCGTCAAGCCCCGGAGTATCGCTCAAACAGGAGGGAATCTCCTACATAGCGGGTGCGGATCTTCCCGCGCTCATCGTCAATGTCCAGAGAGGCGGCCCCGGTCTCGGCGGCATCCAGCCCTCACAGTCGGATTATTTCCAAGCAGTCAAGGGCGGCGGACACGGCGACTATCACCTTATCGTTCTTACCCCGGCTTCCGTTCAGGAAATGGCAGACCTTACCGGCCTCGCGTTTGAACTTGCCGATAAATACCGTATGCCGGCGATGCTTCTCGCCGACGGTACAATGGGTCAGATGATGGAGCCCGTTGAACTTCCCGAAACCGCTCCCAAGCTTATTGACAAGCCCTGGGCGGTAACAGGAACTCAGATGAAGAGAGAGCACAATATTGTCAATTCTCTTTATCTTGTTCCCGAAAAACTCGAGAAGACAAATATCGAGAGATATGAAAGATATAAACTCGTTGAAGAAAACGAAGTCCGTTATGAGTCCTTCATGATGGACGATGCCGAAATCTGCGTTGCCGCTTTCGGAATTGCCGCCCGTGTTTCGAGAAACGCGGTTGTTGAGGCAAGAAAGCAGGGCATCAAAGTCGGCATGATAAGACCCATAACAATCTGGCCGTTCCCGAAGAAGGCGTTTGCCGAGGCGGCGGACAGGGTCAGCACCTTTATCAGCGTTGAGCTTTCAATGGGTCAGATGATTGAGGATATCAGACTTGCCACAGCGTGCAGGAAGCCCGTTGAGCTCTGCTGCAGAGTCGGCGGCATGATTCCTTCACCCGACGAAGTGCTTGAATCCATTAAAAAAGCGGCAGGAGGTAATAAATAATGGTAGTTTTTGAAAAACCGAAAAGTCTTACCGATACACCGCTCCATTATTGCCCCGGCTGTACTCACGGTATAATTCACCGCCTTGTCGCTCAGGCGATTGACGATCTGGGCGTTGAAGGCAGAGCAATCGGCGTCGCTCCGGTCGGATGCGCGGTTATGGCTTATGACTATTTCGCGTGCGATATGGTTGAAGCCGCCCACGGCAGAGCCCCCGCGGTCGCGACAGGTCTCAAGAGATCTCTTCCCGATAACATCATCTTCACTTATCAGGGCGACGGAGACCTTGCGTCAATAGGTATGGCGGCCGGAGCAAGAACTACATCTCCCGCTGGCTGCTGGCCCGGGGTATCTTCCAGGAAGGGAATGCCATCAAGAACAGCATGCCGCCGACCAGCGAAGAGTTCCGCGCCATGGCCATT
>JAFWRV010000168.1 GCA_017519685.1 Clostridia bacterium | reverse complement strand
CTCGGCCAGGTCGGAGTGTATTTAATAAACGGACGTGAAAAAGGAATACCCGACTCATTGGCGTAACCGACAGCGTGAGCTGTTCCCGAATCGGGAACGCCCGCTACAATATCTGTGGTAATATCTTTATCGCGGCGGGCAAGCAGTTTTCCGCAGGTATATCTCATTTTTTCAACGTTGACACCTTCATAAATTGATGTCGGATAGCCGTAATAAATCCAGAGGAATGTACATATTTTCATTTTCTTTCCGGGAGCAGAAAGTGTTTTGGCGCTGTCGGCATCAAAAACAACGATTTCCCCGGGACCGAGTTCACGGTCAAGAGTATAACCGAGATTACTGAAGCTGAAGCTCTCAAAAACAGCGCAGCGCGCGCCGTCCTTTTTACCTAAAATAACAGGAGTTCTGCCGAGCTTATCCCTGGCGGCATAAATACCTTTAGGTGTAAGAATAAGCAGAGAAAGAGACCCGTCAATAATTTCCTGGGCGTATCTTATTCCTTCAATCAGATTATCTTTCTGATTAATTATTGCCGCAACAAGTTCCGTCGGATTGACTTCACCGTTACTCATCTCAAAAAAATGTACCTTATCCTTGAGAATGCTTCCGGCGATTTCTTCGGCGTTATTGATTTTTCCGACAGTTGTGATGGCAAACGTACCGTGATGCGAACGCAGAAGCATCGGCTGAGCTTCATAATCGGATATACAGCCAATACCCATTTTCCCGTTCATGGAATTCGCTTCGCTTTCAAACCTGGTACGGAAAGGAGAATTCTCTATGCTGTGAATCGATCTGTCAAAACCGTTTTCACCATAAACCGCAAGACCGGCGCGGCGAGTACCGAGGTGAGAATGATAGTCTGTGCCGAAAAACAAATCAAAAATACAGTTCTCGTGAGAAGCTACGCCAAAAAATCCGCCCATATTAAAACCTCTTTCAATTTAATACTTTTTAATTTTAACACACATAAGGATGAATATAAAGAAAAAATATATAAAAAATTATACAAATTTACTTAAAATTACAATTATATTTTAAATATTTTGATAGACAAAAAACTGCAGCATAAAACTGCAGTTTAATAAAAATCAACTAATTTTCCGCCTGACTGTTCATTTCACGGATTTGACGGTTAATATCATTCTTTCCTCTGTGTCTGTACGGGAAGAAATATAAGATGGCAAACATAATCATACCGCCGATAAAATTCATAACTACATCACTCATGGTATCCATCAGCGGGAATCTCTGAATAAACAGGTCAAGATCATCAAACTTAAACATCGAGAATATCTTTTCAACTCCGCCTGCTTCATCGATAGCATTCTGAATATTCCAGTGCTGCGCGTCGCCGCCGAAGAACTGATCGTAAATAAACTCAAAAAGTTCCCATCCGCTTGCAAGCACAAAACCGAATCCGAGTCCGCAAAGTGTTATAATCTGAGGAGGACATTCTTTTTTATGCTTGAGCTGCATAGCGCAGGTATATTCATAACCGATATAAACGCCTTCGGCTGTACCGGTCGCGTGAAGAATCTTATCATACATAGGAAGTGAATAATAAAGATTCATATACGCTCCGCCGAAAGAGCCGAGGAAAAATCCGAGAGCCGTAATATTCTGAAATCTCGGGCTCATACGTCTGAAATTGCTGTTTTCGGGGAAAAACTGAATAATCTCATAAGCAAACATACCTACAAGATTGGCGGCAATCTGAATCGGAGGATTGCTTCCGCTGTAATCTTTTCCGTTAATAATTGTATCAATAAGGGCATAAATCATAAGACCCCTTAAAATCCACCAATATATCAACTCGCTTTTTTTAACCTGCGAAAAAATTCTTTTGAAATAATTTTTAAAATAATTTTTCATTAATTCGCCTCCTTGCTGATTATATATAACATTTTTTTACCGATTTGTCAAATTACTTAATTAAAGATAATTAAAAACAAATATTTCTTGACCGAAGCATTGATTTTTGATATTATTATTAAAATTATTTTTGGGGATGATTTATTTGGGGCTCGGAGCAAAAATTAAAGATATTTGCGGAATAGAAGGCAAGACTACCGAAGTTCTCAGACCGATGATAAACTTCACCAGCGCCAATATAACCATCGGCGGGGCCGGATATCCGCTTAATCAGTTTCATCAGCAGTTCCTCGCTTATGTTGAAGGAATGACAACCGGAATGGCCGGAAAAATCACTCTTATCGCTGGACTGTGGGATGCCGTCAGCGATCCCGTAATGGGTATTCTGACAGACAGGACAAAATCAAAACTCGGCAGGCACAGACCTTATCTGCTGGTTGCGGCAATTCCTTTTGCCGTATCATATTTATTCAAATGGACTTCTTTCGGAATTTCATCGTCCGGAAATGACAGAGCGACCTGGCTCTGGTACCTTTTCACGGCTTTGCTTTACTGTACTTTTATGACCATACTTTCAATTCCTCACGAAGCAATGCTTCCGACCGTCGCTCCGGGATATTTTGAAAGAACGCAGTATAAAATTGTTGAATACGCAATGAACTCCGTCGGTCAGGTTTCTTCCTATGTTTTCACAGCGCTTGCGCTGAGCGGTTTCAATATTAAAACCGCGCTTACCGCTTTGCCTACACCTTCGCCGGATGACAGAGGCAGATATATGACAGTCGGTCTTGTGCTTATGGTCTGGTTTGTCTGGGCTCCGTTTTATTGTTTCTTTAAAACAAAAGAGCCGTCGTCGCTTAATCAGAAAAATGAGCCGTTTGATTTTAAGCATCTGATAAACGAATACAAGCTCGTATTTATGAGCCGGGCTTTCAGACAGTATTTTATTATTTCGCTTTTCTTCTCAATGAGCAGATATTTCTGCAATTACGCCGATCAATATTTTATGGTCAGCGTTACAGACACTTATAATATCTTTATTTCAATGAACATTATTTCCGGCATTGCCGAATTCAGCGGTTCGCCGATTAACTATTTCATTACAAGATATAAGGGTAAAACAGCTTGCGGCAAAATACTCGGACCGCTTATGGTCATCGGAATTGCTCTTAACAGCATCCTGACTTATCATACTCCGTCGGTAATTAAATACGCGGTTGTCATCGCATCCGCCATTCTTTACAATATCGGCTTTTCCGGTCCCGGATTTGTAGCGGAAAACATTCAGCCGGATATAACAGACGTTGATGAACTGATTACGGGAAGAAGACGCGAAGGCGTAATCTCCACTTTCAGCACGCTGTTCAAGAAAACCGTAAGTTCACTTATGGGATACGCCGTCGGCACCTTGATTGAATGGTTCGGTTACAATCCCAAAGTCAAGCATCCCACACAGCAATCGGCAAGAACAATATTCGGTCTGCGTCTTTGTTATTCAATCATTCCGGCGGTTCTGGCGTTATTCTGTGTTATATCGGTTTTCAGATATAAGATGACAAAATACGACCACGAAACAATTAAAAGAATCATCAAAGAAAAACATGAAACCGGTTCCTGCGAAATATCCTCTGCCGACAAGAAGAAAATTGAAGAAATTGCCGGTCAGCCTTGGGAAAAAATGTGGATAGGCCGGGAAGAATTAAAACGCAGTTCAGACGAAATTATTTAATAAGAGGTAATTAAATTGTCCGTTTCAAAAGATAAGATAAGAAATTTTTGCATTATTGCTCACATAGATCACGGCAAGTCAACGCTCGCCGACAGACTTCTTGAAAAAACGAAGTCGGTTGCCCTCAGGGACATGACAGCTCAGCTTCTTGATAAAATGGATCTCGAAAGAGAAAGAGGAATCACTATCAAGGCTCACGCCGTCAAACTTAACTACGTTGCCGCTGACGGAAACGAGTATTATCTTAACCTGATTGATACCCCGGGTCATGTTGACTTCAATTATGAGGTATCGCGCTCACTTGCGGCCTGCGAAGGAGCAATATTAATCGTTGACGCAACACAGGGCGTTGAAGCCCAGACACTCGCAAACACTTATCTTGCTCTTGATCACGATCTTGAAATCGTTCCGGTTATAAATAAAATCGACCTTCCCTCCGCAGACCCCGAAAGAGTTGCAAAAGAGGTCGAAGACGTTATCGGTCTTGATTGCTCCGAAGCGCCGAGAATATCGGCGAAAACCGGCGAAAACGTTGAAGAAGTTCTTGAAAAAATAGTAAAAT
>JAFWRV010000167.1 GCA_017519685.1 Clostridia bacterium | reverse complement strand
GTCTTGCGGAGGGCGATTACAAAATCACCGACACAATCGGAACCGTTACATCCGCCGACGGCAAGGCGCAGAAGGTCGGTCTTATGCAGAAATGGCCCGTAAGACGCGGCAGACCTTACGCCAAAAAGATTTCACCCGATGTTCCCCTCGTTACCGGTCAGAGGGTCGTTGACGCTCTTTTCCCGATTGCGAAAGGCGGCGTCGCGGCGATTCCCGGCCCGTTCGGAAGCGGAAAAACAGTTACCCAGCATCAGCTCGCGAAATGGGCTGAGGCGGATATAGTCGTTTACATCGGCTGCGGTGAACGCGGAAACGAGATGACCGACGTTCTTAACGAGTTCCCCGAGCTTATAGACCCCCACACGGGAAAATCACTCATGGAGCGTACCGTGCTTATCGCGAACACATCCGATATGCTGGTTGCCGCCCGTGAGGCATCAATATATACGGGAATAACAATTGCCGAGTATTTCCGTGACATGGGTTATTCGGTTGCGCTCATGGCTGACTCAACCTCAAGATGGGCTGAGGCGCTGCGTGAAATGTCCGGCAGACTTGAAGAAATGCCCGGTGAGGAAGGCTACCCCGCGTACCTCGGAAGCCGTCTTGCCCAGTTCTATGAAAGAGCGGGCAGAGTTATTTCTCTCGGCTCCGACGCGCGCGAAGGCGCTCTTTCCGTTATCGGCGCCGTTTCGCCTCCCGGCGGTGATATTTCAGAGCCGGTTTCCCAGGCAACCCTGCGTATCGTCAAGGTCTTCTGGGGACTTGATTCGGCGCTTGCTTATAAGCGTCACTTCCCGGCAATCAACTGGCTTACAAGTTATTCAAACTATGCCGATTCGCTCGGCAAATGGTTCAACGAGCACGTCAACCCCGAGTGGACGGAGCTCAGAGGCAGAATTATGTCTCTGCTTTCTGATGAAGCTTCGCTTGACGAAATAGTAAAGCTCGTCGGTATGGATGCACTTTCGCCCTCAGACCGTCTTAAGATGGAAGCCGCGCGCTCCATACGTGAGGACTTCCTTCATCAGCTTGCTTTCCACGAGGTCGATACTTACAGTTCGCTCAACAAGCAGTACTGTATGATGAAGCTTGTTATCAAGTATTATGACGAATCCCTTGCCGCTCTCAACGAAGGAGCCAACATCAACGAAATCGTAGCCCTTCCGGTCAGAGAAGCGATAGGCAGATTCAAATATATCGAAGAAAAGAATGTTGACGCGGAATTCGAAAACGTTTCGCAGGAGCTTGCTTCGCAGCTTAAACTCGCTGCGGCGAGAAAGGAGGATTTCTGATGCCTAAAGAATACAGAACAATTCAGGAAGTGGCAGGTCCTCTTATGCTCGTTCGCGAGGTAGAGGGAGTCGCGTATAACGAACTCGGCGAAATCGAGCTTTCAAACGGCGAAAAAAGACGCTGCCGCGTGCTTGAGATAGACGGCACGAACGCTCTTGTTCAGCTCTTTGAAAACTCAACAGGTATAAACCTTGCGGATAGCACCGTCCGTTTTTCGGGCAGACAGATGGAACTCGGTCTTTCGCTCGATATGCTCGGCAGAGTTTTTGACGGACTCGGCAGACCCATCGACGGCGGTCCCGAAATTATTCCCGAGAAGAGAATGGATGTTAACGGCGTTCCGATTAATCCCGCCGCGAGAAGCTATCCTCAGGAATTCATCCAGACGGGCGTTTCCGCGATTGACGGACTTAACACTCTTGTCAGAGGACAGAAACTTCCCATATTCTCGATGAGCGGTCTTCCCCACGCAAACCTTGCCGCCCAGATTGCGAGACAGTCAAAGGTAAGAGGCAAGGACGAGCAGTTTGCCGTTGTCTTTGCAGCAATGGGTATCACATTTGAAGAGTCCGACTATTTCGTTCAGTCATTCAGGGAAACAGGCGCTCTTGACAGAACGGTCATGTTCTCCAACCTCGCCAACGACCCCGCTATCGAAAGAATCGCGACACCGAAGATGGCGCTTACCGCCGCTGAATATCTCGCGTTTGACAAGGGAATGCACGTTCTCGTTATTCTCACCGATATCACAAACTATGCGGACGCTCTGCGTGAGGTTTCCGCCGCGCGTAAAGAGGTTCCCGGAAGACGCGGATACCCCGGTTACATGTACACCGACCTTGCGACCATATATGAGAGAGCCGGCAGACAGAAGGGCAAGGACGGCTCGATAACAATGATTCCGATTCTCACCATGCCCGAGGATGACAAGACTCATCCGATTCCCGACCTTACGGGCTATATCACGGAAGGTCAGATTATTCTCGACCGTGAGCTTTACCGTAAGGGAGTAAATCCCCCCATCAATGTTCTTCCCTCACTTTCAAGACTTAAAGATAAGGGTATCGGCGAAGGAAAAACACGTGAGGACCATTCAAACACAATGAACCAGCTGTTCTCGGCTTACGCCAGAGGCAAGGACGCCAAGGAACTTATGGTCGTTCTCGGTGAAGCGGCTCTTACCGATATGGATAAACTCTACGCAAAATTCGCAGATGAGTTTGAAAAAGTTTATGTTTCACAGGGATTTGAAACCGACAGAGATATTGAGGAAACGCTTGATATCGGCTGGAGACTTCTTTCCATACTTCCGAGAAGCGAGCTTAAGAGAATAAGCGACACATTCCTCGATAAATATTACGGTAAGGTGTGATTTCATGGCTGTAATGAATGTAAATCCCACCCGTATGGAACTTACCAACCTCAAAAGAAAACTGCTTACCGCCCGCAGAGGCCACAAGCTTCTCAAGGATAAGCGGGATGAGCTTATGCGTATCTTCCTTGATATGGTGCGTGAAAACAAAGCGCTTCGTATTGAGGTGGAGGAGGGCATCAGGAATGCCAATGTCGCAATGAGTGTCGCGAGATGCGTAATGAGCGACAAGGCGCTTGACGTTGCGCTGATGCTTCCCGCCCAGGAAATGCAGGTTGATGTTTCGGAGAAAAACGTGATGAGCGTTCTTATCCCCGAATTTGATGTTAAGTTCAGGACTGCCAACGCGAATGATATCTATTCGTACGGCTTTTCGGATACTTCGGGTGATCTTGATACGGCGGTCAAAGCGTTGTCGGATATTATGCCGAAAATGATAAGACTTGCCGAAATTGAAAAATCCTGCCGGCTGATGGCCGACGAGATTGAAAAGACACGCCGCAGAGTTAACGCTCTCGAGCATGTCATGATTCCGAGATATGAGGAAACAATCAAATATATTACGATGAAACTCGATGAAAATGAAAGAAGCACCACAACCAGACTTATGAAAGTCAAGGATATGATGCTTGCCGAAGCGCATAATTACAATTGAGTTTTGACAGCAGGTGATTGAGTTGAAATATTTTCTTATTTTTCTTGCGGCAGCGGTCGCCGTTTTAGTTATCCTGCTTTTAATAGCTGTTATCAGAGCGGTCAGGATGAAGGTAAAACCGTCTGACAGGAAACCGGCGATTCATTACACTCCCGAGGAAGAGGCAAAGTATGCGAGCATGCTTTCCGAAATGATAAAGGTTCCGACCGTATCTGTTCCCGAAGGCGGCGACAAGAGCATATTTTATGAGCTTCAGGATGTTATGAAGGAACTGTTCCCGCTTGTATTTTCCAAACTTGAAAAGACAGACCTTAACGGCAATATGCTTTTCCGCTGGCCGGGCAGGAATCCCGAGCTCAAGCCGATTCTCCTTATGGGGCATCAGGACGTTGTTCCCGCTTCGAATAAAAACTGGAAGCACGGACCTTTTTCCGGAGATATTGAGGACGGAATCGTTCACGGCAGAGGAGCGATGGACTGCAAATGTACCGTTATGGCGGAATTTGCCGCGGTTGAAGAACTTCTTGAAGAAGGTTTCGTACCCGAAAGGGATGTTTATCTTTCAAGCTCAACCAATGAGGAAATATCCGGCGGCGGAGTAGAGGTCGCGGTTAAATATTTTCAGGATAAGGGAATCCGTCTTGAATCTGTAATGGATGAAGGCGGAGCGATAGTCAGCGAGATGCTGCCGGGTATGAGCACCTGGGCAGCGGCTGTCGGTATAGTCGAAAAGGGCACAAGTCATATTAAATTTATCGCCAAGGGAGCGGGAGGACATTCCTCCGCGCCTCCGAATGATACACCGATTGCCCGTCTTTCGGCATTTGTGTGCGAGGTCGAAAAGAAAAAACCTTTCAAAAAGGAATTCACCGAACCCGTCAGGAAGATGTTTGACAGTATCGCGCCTTATCTCTCTTTCCCGTTCAGACTTCTGATGGGAAACGTCTGGCTGTTTAAACCGCTTCTTATCGCGTTAATGCCCATGGTTTCACCTATGGCTCTCGCGTTTCTCGCCACCACCTGCGTCTTTACGATGAGCGGCGGCTCTGACGCACCGAACGTTATACCGGACGAAGCGTATGTTATTGCCAATATCAGACCTTCAATTCAGCAGAATGCCGAGGAAAGTATTGAGATACTTAAAAAAATCGCGGCGAAGTATGACCTCGAGGCCGAGGTTATCTACGCTTCGAGCGCAAGCGGTGTTGTCAATACAGACGGCGAGGAATTCAGATATATCGGCGAATGCGTTAAGGAATGTTTCCCCGAATACTGCTTTACGCCTTATTATATGTGCGGCGGTACGGATTGCAGAAACTTTGAACCCGTAACCGACAACTGCATGAGATTCACTCCCATAAGAATGAACAAACAGCAGATAGCCGCAATGCACGCCCCGAATGAAAATATCGGCACGGATGCTCTTGCCGAGGGCGTCAAATTCTATAAGTATTATATTAAAAACCATAAATAATATATAGAGGTATTACTATGAAAAAAATTATTGCCTTATTAATGATTTTCATACTCGCTTTCTCATTTGCCGCCTGTTCGGCAGGCAAGAATAACGGCGCGGATAAGAACGAGCCCGAAACCGTTCTTTCATCCGACGCGAAAGTTGCCCTTGCCGGCCGCAAAATGGTTGAAAAGAGCGACAGCACCAACACCTATGAGTTCAGAGATGACGGTACATACACAGAAATGTACAAGGGCGGAGAACTCAGAGGCACCTGGGAAGCGACCGAAACAAATGTCACATTGACTCTGTCCGAAGCAGCAAAGTATGTCTTCGTTATCGACAGAGATGAAAACGGCAATGTTTCCGGTATTTCGCAGCCCGGCGGAAGAGCCTTTACGTTTGCGGACTGATAATAACAACAAGGCCCCTGCAACCGGTAATTGCAGGGACCTTGTTTTTTGTAAGGATGTTATTTTATTATTGATGCC
>JAFWRV010000166.1 GCA_017519685.1 Clostridia bacterium | reverse complement strand
GGGCGAATACCAAACCGGCGACGGAAAGGTTATCTGCAACGGAACTCACGGCAAAATAGATTTCATGAAGGCGATGAATGAGTCCTGCAACTGCGCCTTTGCCGAGATTTCAATTGAACTCGGAGCGGACAAACTGCTCGCGACAGCGAACTCGCTCGGATTCAACAGACATCTGAGCGCGAAGGAGGTTTCGCTGACAGTCAGCAGCTTTTCGCCTTCCTCAAAGACGAAAACGGAACTCGGCTGGGCGGGTATCGGTCAGTCAACCACTTATGTCAATCCCACTCATTTTCTGTCCGTTATGGGCGCGATAGCAAACGGCGGAACGGGTTACGCTCCCGACAGGATAAAATCAATGGGAGCGCTCGGAGAATATGTCGGCAGGATGCCGTCCGTCCTCGTCAAAATGAATCCGTCAACGGCGTCGGCTCTTAAAAAGATGCTCCGCTCAAACGTCAAAGACAAATACGGCGATTATAAATTTCCCAATCTCGAAATGTGCGGAAAAACAGGCACGGCGGAAATCGACGGTAAAAAGAGCACGTCTGTTTTCGCGGGATTTTCCGCAAGAAGCGATCTGCCTCTGGCGGTAGTCTGCTTCGCCGAGGAAGCCGGATGGGGAAGCGGAGTCGCGGCGAATGTCGCGAATGCCGTTATGCAGTATTTTCTGAAAAATTATGTCTGAGACGGCCGCGCGGGCGTAATTTTCAACGTTTTATGGCTTTAAATAGTTGAAATATATTGATATTAAACGGAAATTTCAACCTAAAGTGCACTTATTTCGGCTTTATTTACATTGTAATTTATCGTTTGTAATGGTAAAATATCAAAAAAATATGAAAGGAGAAGAAACCTATGCAGAAGACAATATGCAAGAGAGAATACGACACTGCAACAGCAGAGTTTATCAAAAAGCATACTGAAGGTACTTTCGGCGATCCCAAAGGATATGAAGAAACTCTTTACAAGACCGAAAAAGGTTATTATTTCCTTTATGTAAACGGTGGCGAAGAATCACCTTATAAAAAGGAAGATATAAAGAGCATCTCCGCTGTTAAGGCAGAGGAATGGCTTAAGAATAACTGATAAGCTCAAACGGGGCTGCGCTGAATCGCGCAGCTCTTTATTTAGTTTTCCGGAGGTCACTATGTTTCGTGAAATGAGAAGAATAAAACAGCAGATTACCCGTGAGGAGTGCGTTGAAATACTGAAAGCGCAGCCGAGAGGAGTGCTCTCGGTCAGCGGCGATGACGGCTATCCCTACGGCGTGCCGCTTGACCATTACTATGACCCGGAGAGCGGAAAGATTTATTTTCACTGCGCGAAGACCGGTCATAAAATTGACGCGATACGCCGAAACGACAAGGTTTCGTACTGCGTCTGCGACGATGGATACCGCAGAGAGGGCGAATGGGCGCTGAATATTAAAAGCGTCATTGTTTTCGGCAGGATAAGAGAGATTGACGAGCCCGAGTGCCTTGAAAAAATCTGCCGTAAAATCGCCGGGAAATTCACATCCGACAGCGCCTATATTGATGAAGAAATAAGAAAGCACCTCGCCCGCGTTAAATGTCTTGAACTGACTCCCGAGCATATTACGGGAAAACTCGTTAACGAATCCTGACTGTGAGAAATATGTATAAAGCGCATGGAATTTCCCCTTTTTTATACATTTGTCACAGTTGACAAAGCTGCGGGGTTTTGATATAATTTCATCGGAAACAAAAGTTTCCCCTGACCGGTGCTGACGGAATGTGAATTGACACAGTGTACCGGAAAGGAAATATTACCGACCGTCTGGGTAACTCTGATGAGGAGTTACCCATTTTTGTTTATTATCAATGAAAAGGAGCCGATATTATGAAGTATTCACAGTGGGAAGGATTCAACGAAGGCGTATGGACAGAGGTTATCGATGTGCGCGATTTCATCGACAAAAACTACACTCCGTATCTCGGAAACGGAGACTTTCTCGAAGGCCCGACAGAACGCACCCGCGCGGCTCTTGCGGAACTTGAACGGCTGAAAAAACTTGAGCAGGAGAGAAACGGCGTTCTTTCTGTTGACACTTCAACTGTTTCTTCACTCTGCAACTATAAGCCGGGTTATCTTATTAAGGACGACCTTATTGTCGGCCTCCAGACAGACGAGCCGCTCAAGAGAGGAGTCAATCCCTTTGGCGGTATCCGTATGGCGCGCTCCGCGTGCGAAGCGTACGGTTACAAGCTCTCCGATAAAATCGAGGAGTATTTTACTTACAGAACAACTCACAACGACGGCGTTTTCAGAGTATATACAGATGAAATGAAAGCGGCGCGTCACTGCGCGCTTCTTACAGGCCTTCCCGACGCCTACGGCAGAGGAAGAATCATAGGCGACTACCGCAGAATCGCTCTTTACGGCATTGATTATCTTATCGAGGAAAAGAAAAAGGATAAGCAGGCAAAGGGCGACAATTTTATGGATACCGAAAATATCCGTCTGCTTGAGGAACTCTATCAGCAGCTCAATTTCCTCGGAAAACTCAAGGAAATGGCGGCAATGTACGGCTATGACATAAGCAAGCCCGCGTCAAACGCGAGAGAAGCAATACAGTGGACTTATTTCGGATATCTCGCCGCGAACAAAGAGCAAAACGGCGCGGCAATGTCTTTCGGAAGAACATCGACTTTCTTTGACATATATATTGAAAGAGACCTCAAAGCCGGTATCATCACCGAGAGCGAGGCGCAGGAGCTTATTGACGACCTTGTTCTCAAACTCCGCTGCGCAAGGCATCTGCGCACTCCCGAATACAACGAGCTTTTCGGCGGCGATCCGATGTGGATAACCGAAAGCGTCGGCGGAATGAATATCAATCACCGCACGCTTGTAACAAAGAGTTCTTTCCGTATTCTCAATACTCTTTACAATCTCGGACCCGCTCCCGAGCCTAATCTCACGGTTCTCTGGAGTAATTCGCTTCCCGCTGAATTCAAGAAATTCTGCGCGAAAGTATCGGTTGATACCGACGCTATTCAGTATGAGAATGACGATCTTATGCGCCCGCGTTTCGGAGATGATTACGCTATTGCCTGCTGCGTTTCGGCGATGAAGGTCGGCAAACAGATGCAGTTTTTCGGCGCGCGCACCAATCTCGCGAAGCTGCTTCTCCTCTCACTCAACGGCGGTGTGGACAATATGTTCGGCACCCGCATAGGGCCTCAGATGCCGCCTATGGATGATGAAATTCTTGATTACAACAAGGTCCTCGGAAGATTCAGGGTTTATCTCAGATGGCTTTGCAAACTCTATGTCAACACGATGAACTGCATTCACTATATGCATGATAAATACGCCTATGAGCGCCTTATGATGTCGATTCACGATACGGATGTTGAGCGCCTGATGGCATTCGGCGTTTCGGGATTCTCGGTAGCGGTCGATTCGCTTTCTGCGATAAAATACGCGAAGGTCCGCCCCGTCAGGGACGAGAGGGGAATTATCACAGATTTTGAGATCAAAGG
>JAFWRV010000165.1 GCA_017519685.1 Clostridia bacterium | reverse complement strand
GCTTTCTTATGAATGAAGGCAAAGACGGAGGATATATCATTTATCATGCGAACAGTGAGAGCGGCAGCGGCTGGAACGGCAGGCAGGTCAGAATACAGCCGTTCACATTTATAAACATCATTCCGGTATTCGGAAAACCGCTGAATAACGGAACTACGGTCAAGACAGGTGATACATTATGAGATTCACATACTGTCCGGATTGCGGAAGCAAACTGACATCAAAGCAGGCGGGCGATGACGGAGCTGTACCGTATTGCAGCGAGTGCCGGAAATACTGGTTTGATGTGTTTCCGAGCTGCGTAATCGCGCTTATTTACAATCAGTATGATGAAATAGTCCTGCTTCATCAGGGATATCTCTCCGATGTTTATACTACATTCACCGCCGGTTATATGGTTCCCGGAGAAACGGCGGAAGAGTGTGTCAGAAGAGAAATAAAAGAGGAACTCGGAATAACTCCCGAAACCGTTTACTTTATCGGAACACACTGGTTTGACGGCAAAGAGATACTGATGCACTGCTTTATCTGCTATGCTCCGAAATGTGAAATGAAGCTTTCCTGTGAAGTTGACGCGGCAGAATGGGTGCCGTATCGGAAAGCGCCCGAAACAATGTTTCCCGACGCTCCGGGGAACGCCGCCTTTATGCTTTACAGGAAATTTGTCGAGATGAAAGAGCGACAGAAGCAATGAGTATAGCAAAAAATTATTGACAACGAAGCGGAAATATGATAAACTAATTACATAAATTTGATAATAATTTACGGAGTAAGCAATGAAAACAAACAGCTGCAAATCTGAATTTTTCTGGTTCTGGTTTAACTTTACTATTTAAATAGTAGGGTTGATTCAGTGTGCAGTGGTTTATGATAAATCATAAAGCGGATGCGGTACGGATTAACCTGTACCGCATCTTTTTAATTACGGGGTGTATAAAATGGATTCGGAAATTTACCGTGAAAGACTTGACAAAACAGATGAACAGATATTACAATTATTTGCCGAGAGAATGAAACTCTCCGCCGAGCTCAGTGAAAACGCAAACGAAAAGTATATGACCGTGACCGAGAGAAAAAAAGAGAGGCAGAAACTGATGAACGCCGCCGAAAAATCTCCCGAAGAAATCAGGGATTATGCCACGGTTCTCTATTCGCTGATTTTTGAACTCTGCAGGAGTTACAAGAGCAAGCTGAACGGTGTCAGCACAGAACTCACCGGGCAGATTGAAAATGCTGTAAACAATACTCCGAAACTGTTTCCCGAATACGCGGAAGTTGCCTGTCAGGGCGTTGAAGGAGCGAATTCGCAGTATGCCTGCGATAAATTATTCCGCAATGCGAACATCACTTACTTTTCAGGCTTTGACGGAGTGTTTTCTGCCATTGAAAGCGGAAAATGCAGATACGGGGTTGTTCCTGTTGAAAACAGCAACGCCGGCTCGGTTAATTCGGTTTATGATTTAATGATGCACCATCATTTCAATATAGTCAGAAGCGTCCGTCTTAAGATTGACCATAATCTTCTTGCGAAGCCCGGCACAAAGCTTGAAAACATACGTGAGATTTACTCTCATGAGCAGGCAATCAGCCAATGCTCCGAATATCTCGGAAAGCTTAAGAATGTTAAGGTTATTGCCTGTGAAAACACGGCGGTTGCGGCAAAAATGGTTTCTTCATCTGACAGAGACGACATCGCGGCTCTCGCTTCGAGGCCTTGTATGATATATTATGACCTTGAATGTCTGGACGATGCCGTTCAGAATACCGATAACAATTACACAAGATTTATCTGCATTTCCAAAAATCCTGAGATTTATCCCGGCGCCGACAGAACAAGTCTTATGCTTACGCTGTCGCACGAACCCGGTTCACTTTACAAGCTACTGTTAAGACTGTACGCGCTTGACATTAACCTTATCAAGCTTGAAAGCCGTCCGCTTCCGAACCGTGGATTTGAGTTTATGTTTTATTTCGATCTGGACTGCTCGATTTATTCCCCCAAACTGCTTCAGTTAATCGGTGAGCTTCCGTATGCCTGTGAGAGCTTCACATATCTCGGAAGTTACAGTGAAATCATATAAATAACGAGGTATATTTATGTTTATTATGAGTAAACGATGGCGCCTTTGCGCCTCAAAGGTCTGACCGTTAACTCTTACTGATAAAAATAAAAAAGGAAGGAAAATTATTATGGAAAAAATCCCTTACAAAATCTATCTCAATGAGGATGAAATACCCCGCGCATGGTATAATATCAGAGCCGATATGAAAAACAAGCCGGCTCCCCTTCTCAATCCCGGTACTCATCAGCCGATGAAGGCCGAGGAACTCGCTCCTGTTTTCTGCGACGAACTCATCAAGCAGGAACTCGACAACGATACTCCCTATTTTGAAATTCCCGAAGAAGTTTATAACTTCTATAAAATGTAT
>JAFWRV010000164.1 GCA_017519685.1 Clostridia bacterium | reverse complement strand
CCTATTGGCCCTCTCCGAGATCGGAGAGGGTGCCCGATGGGCGGGTGTGGCGATACATAATTATGGGGTCCCCGAAAAGTCCGACAGACTTTTTGGGGAGAGGAGGAGCAGCGGAGTGAGCGAGAGCCCGTGTGAACAGATTTGTCAAGACACGGGCGCGAGAGATACGGAGCTTGTGACGACGTAGCGTAGCGACCCGAAATTATTCATTATTCATTATCAATTATTCATTAAAAGATTAAGCATTATGCATTACGAATTATGCATTGATTATGCATTATGCATTATGAATTATGCATTGATTAAGCATTTACAGATTTTATATACTTGAATATAAATCACAATTATAGTATAATTACCGCAGATTATTTTTTAAGGTGAGAATATGCTTGAATACGGTCTCGGTATTGTCGGCGGCAGCGCTTCGGGGCTCGCGGCGGCAATCAGCGCGAAAAGAAAAAATGAAAATCTGAAAATTGTCATATTTGAGCAGCTTCCGAGAACAGGCAAGAAGATACTTGCCACGGGAAACGGGAGATGCAATCTTACCAATACCGGCGCGCTGTCACATCCTTACAGAAACGCCGGTTTCGCCATGAAGGCAATCGGCAGATATCCGCCTGAGAGGGTTACGGAGTTTTTCCGTTCTCTCGGGCTTGAAACATATACCGACAGCGAGGGCAGGGTATATCCGCGGAGCAACACCGCCGCCTCCGTTCTGGATGCGCTGAGATATGAAATTCTCAGGCAGGGAACGGAAATTGTCAAAGAGTATAAGGTGACTGAAATAAAACCGTCTGACGGCGGATTTACGGTAAACGGCGAAATTTGGTGCGAAAAGCTGATAATTGCCTGCGGAGGAAAATCCTCTCCGTCACAGGGAAGCGACGGAAGCGGATATCCGCTCGCGAAATCTCTCGGCCACAGCGTGACACAGCTTGTTCCCGCCCTTGTTCCGCTTAACACAAAGCCGGAAAAAGTTAAAAGCGTCAAGGGAATAAGGGCAGGCGGAGTTTGCCTGACTCTCGAGGGCAGGCGCAGCGAAGCGCAGGCCTGCGGCGAGATTCTGTTTACAGACAGCGGTATTTCGGGAATAGCGGCAATGGAGCTTGCCTCTTTCGCTGAGAGGGAACTCAGGACCGGCTTCGACCCGGTACTGCATATTGATTTCCTGCCCGAAATGACAGACGGGGAACTGACCTCATTTATAAATAATCTCTGTAAAATCAGAGAGGGCGAACCTTTTGAGCATCTGCTGACGGGGCTTCTCGCGAAGCCGCTCGGAATTCTTGTTATGAAGGACGCCGGGATATTTGATCCCTCGGGTAAAATCGGGGAATTCAGCGTCGGTATGACGGAAAAGCTCGTTTCATCTATGAAGGATTATCAGATAGGTATATTCGGAACGCGGGGATTCGCCAATGCCCAGGTGACAAGCGGCGGAGTCGATGTTTCGGAAATCGACGCGGAAACAATGAAATCGCTGATTCGCGATAATCTTTATTTCTGCGGAGAAATCACGGATGTTGACGGCGGATGCGGCGGATTCAATCTACAGTGGGCGTTCGCTTCGGGACTGACGGCAGGTGAACTCAATGATTAAAGTCAACGAAATAAAACTGCCGCTTGAGTGCGGGGAAACAGAACTGAAACAGCGCACGGCAAAGGCGCTGCGCTGTGACGAAAGTCTGATAAAAAGCATAACCGTTCTCAGAAAGGCAATCGACTCGAGAGATAAGAACGATATATTCTTTGTTTATAACGTCGCGGCGGAAATTAAAGGCGATGAAAACTCCGTTCTTAAGCATTCCAAAAATTCCAAAGCGGATTTATACGAGGTTAAGGAATACAAACTGCCCGAAATCCGCAGGACAAGCGCGCTGAGACCTGTCATCACGGGCTTCGGTCCCGCGGGTTTTACAGCCGGGCTGATACTCGCGAGAGCGGGATTCAAACCTCTGATTATTGAGCGCGGCTCCGATGTTGACAGAAGAAAGAATGATGTTTACGGCTTCTGGAGCACGAGAAAGCTTAACACGGAAAGCAATGTTCAGTTCGGCGAGGGCGGAGCGGGAACTTTTTCCGACGGCAAGCTGACCACAGGCATCAAGGACCCGCTGTGCAAAAAGGTTGTCGATGAATTCGTTGCCCACGGCGCTCCGCCTGAGATTGCCTACTCCGCGACTCCGCATATCGGAACGGACCGTCTCGGAGACGTTGTCAAATCTATCAGGAATGAAATTATTTCACTCGGCGGCGAGGTGAAATTCAACACCAAGCTCACCGATATCATTATTGCCAATAATGCGGTTCAGGGAATAACCGTCAGCAGAGAAGACGGCTCTGCCGAGGATATTGAAACCGATACTCTTCTGCTCTGCATCGGTCACTCGGCAAGGGATACTCTTGAAATGCTGTATAAACGCGGCTTCAATATGATGCAGAAGCCGTTTTCCGTCGGCGTCAGAATCGAGCATCCGAGAGAGCTTATTGATAAAGCGCAGTTCGGAAATTTCGCCGGGAATGAAAAACTCGGCGCCGCGGTTTATAAAATGGCGTGCCATCCCGAGCACGGGCGCGGAGCTTACACCTTCTGTATGTGCCCGGGAGGAACGGTCGTTTCCGCCTCAAGCGAGGAGGGAATGGTCTGCGTCAACGGAATGAGCGAATACGCGCGCGACGGCGAAAACTCAAATTCCGCGCTTCTGGTCGGCATAGAGCCGGAAGATTTCGGCGGAAGCCATCCTCTTGAGGGAATGTATCTTCAGCGCAAAATCGAGAGCAGGGCGTTTGAAGCGGGAGGCGGAGACTATTCCGCGCCGTGCCAGCTTGTCGGCGATTTTATCAATGACAGAAAATCAACGAAACTGTCTTTCGTGAAACCGACCTGTCCCACCGGAGTAACGCCGGGGGATATCAGGGAAATTCTTCCCGCGAAGGTAACGGACACCATGGCGTCTGCGCTCGGAAAAATGGACAGAATGCTGAACGGATTTGCTTTGCCCGACGCGGTATTCACCGCTCCCGAAGCGCGCTCGTCATCACCCGTACGCATCGTCAGAAACGATATTTACCAGTCAAATATCAGGGGAGTATATCCCTGCGGCGAGGGCGCCGGATATGCCGGCGGAATTGTGTCCGCGGCAGTTGACGGAATACGCTGCGCCCACGCGGTATTGTTGGATGAAACCGATGATTGGTAAAATGAGTAATGCATAATGGAAAATGCATAATGCATAATGGGAAATGTATAATGCATAATGCACAATGCATAATGCATAATCGAGGGTCGCTTCGCTCCGGATTATAATAGCGGTTCCTTTGAGCTTGGCCCTCTCCGAGATCGGAGAGGGTG
>JAFWRV010000163.1 GCA_017519685.1 Clostridia bacterium | reverse complement strand
TGTGACATTTGAACCGTCTTTACATTTTATAACTGCGTTTTCAATGTCGGGATAAAGAGATTCATCGGTATATGTATCGTCATTATTGTATTGGTCGTCAAAGAGATTGTTGACTGAGTTTTCAGCCGCGTAAATTGTTACTCCTGAACCTTTGTTGCAGGTTATCGGCGCTGTCGCCGATGCGCCGAGGGTAAGATTATCGAGAATCAGGGTAACGCCGGTGACGTTTTTCTTTACGGTTATTGTTCCGTCAGAACAGCTGCCCGTGAATGTGTATGTTCCGGCACCCGTGATTTTAACATCCGTTCCGTCAACGGAAACTCCCGTTTCGCTGCCGGTTACGGTTGCCGCTTCATCGCTGAAAGTGATTACCGGACTTCCGCTTTCCTCAGCGGATTTATCATCAGACTGCTCAAGCGTGATGTTTACCGTCAGATCGCTTGTAACTTTGGTTATTCTGTATGTGTTATCAAGCGCCGTGTCGGACGGACCTTTAAGATTCTTATAACCGCCCTCAACGGTAATATCGGCTGTTTCATATCCGCTTGCCGGCACAACGGTGAAATTAATCTGTCCGCTTCCCGACACGTCGATTTCTCCGGTATCGGAATCTCTGGCAACCGCGGTATCGGATGTATATCCGTTTGAATAGTCCTGAGTGTCATATACCGTTATCGTCGCTTCGCCGCCGCTTACCGCGAAGGTTGCCGTGAACTTGTCTTCATCGGCGAAGGCGGGAACCGTAAGAACCGCCGTTAACAGCAGGGTTATGATTATTGAGGCTGTTTTCAAAAGTAATGTTTTTTTCATAATAATTCTCCTTTGTTTTAACTTGTAATTTCGGAATTCAGGTTGTTTCAAGCCGTGAAATTGCGGAATACATAGGAAACCACTCCTTCTCAACGGTCTGCGCCGTCGCGTTTTGTTTATGTCTTTATTATACGGGTGAACCTTAGAACAACTTTAAAAAGAAAAAAGTTTCAAATATTTTTTGAAACTTCTGTCGGCAATATATTATATATAAGGAATTAAACAGTTGATAAATAATAATAAAAGACCGGTATTCGCAAAACAATACTGTTTTACGGACACCGGTCCTATTCTATAAGATTAATCTGTACACATATTTTTGTTTTATTGTTTTAAAAAACCCTGAAGCAATCTCGGCAGGGTTATGACCGACTCCCTCGAAAGTGAAAACTCTCCGTTTGAAAGGCACCAGTCGCTTATCAGCGCTCTCTCGCACATAGCGTAGGCGCGGACTATTTCATTGACGCTGATTTCGTCTTTGAACTCACCGTTTTCCTTGCCTTCAACCACTATTTTTCTCAGGAGCTTATAGTAGGTTCTGTTTCTGTCAAGCAGATTACGGTCGCCGGAGGCGGTAAGCTGAGCTGAATAAAGGCGCGCAAGCAAATCCATCGGCACGCTGTTTTCAAGCATAATAAACAGTTCTTTATTGAGATACAGAAGTTTTTCGTATGCGCTGTCTTTGCCGTCGAGAGAGTTTTCAAGCTGCTCGTATTTTTCATCGAACAGACTTGCGAGTGTATAAAGCAGCTCGTCTTTTCCTTTGAAATAGTGATAGAACGAACCTCTTGAGGTCGCGGATTCATAAACTATATCTTCAACTGTGGTATTTTCATATCCGTATTTATAAAACAGCGCCCAGGCGGCGTTGACTATTTTCATACGGGTGTTACGGGAATCCTTCTTAGGCATAATGACACCTTAATTCTTGAGCGACTGCATCGGGGCGGGAATCCTGCCTCCGCGCGCGATGAATTTTGACGGCGAATAAACCGACACCGGCATAACGGGACCCGTTCCGAGCAGACCGCCGAAGCTGAGTTCGTCGCCGACTTTCTTGCCTATTGCCGGGATAACCCTGACAGCGGTCGTCTTGGAGTTCACCATACCGATTGCCGCTTCGTCCGCGATGATGGCGGAAATGACGTCCGCGGGTGTGTCGCCGGGAATGTTTATCATATCAAGACCTACGGAGCAGACTGCGGTCATCGCCTCAAGTTTCGTAATCGTGAGAGCGCCGCATCTTGCGGCATCTATCATACCCGCGTCTTCGGTCACGGGAATAAACGCGCCGGAAAGACCGCCGACGTGCGATGTAGCCATTACGCCGCCTTTTTTGACAGCGTCGTTGAGCAGGGCGAGCGCCGCAGTGGTGCCGTGGCATCCGCAGGCTTCAAGTCCCATTTCTTCAAGAATATGAGCGACCGAGTCGCCGACTGCGGGAGTCGGAGCAAGGGAAAGGTCAACAATACCGAAAGGAACACCGAGGCGTTTTGACGCTTCCGACGCCACAAGCTGTCCCATACGTGTAATTTTGAACGCCGTTCTTTTGATGAGGTCGGCAACCTCTGTCAGGTCAAGACTGTCGCCCGCTTTCGCAAGCGCCGCCCTGACAACTCCGGGTCCGGAAACGCCGACATTTATGACACAGTCCGGCTCACCCGCGCCGTGAAATGCGCCTGCCATAAAAGGATTGTCCTCGGGAGCGTTGCAGAAAACGACAAGCTTCGCGGGGCCGATGCATCCTTTGTCCGCGGTCATTTCAGCGGAGCGCTTTACCACTCTGCCCATCATGCCAACGGCGTCCATATTTATTCCGGTCTTTGTCGAGCCGATGTTGACGCTTGAACACAGATATTCCGTTGACGCGAGTGCCTCGGGAATCGCTTCAATCAGCTCCCTGTCGCCCGGGCCGAAACCCTTCTGCACAAGCGCGGAAAAACCGCCGAGAAAATTGACGCCGCATTCCTTTGCCGCTCTGTCGAGAGTGACTGCGAATCTGACGGCATCCTTGTTATCGCAGGAGGCGAGTATCATCGCGGCGGGAGTTATGGATATTCTTTTGTTAATAATGGGAATACCCAGGTCCTTTTCAATTTCATTTCCCGTTTTGACCAGGTCTTTGGCATAACGGGTTATTTTATCATATACTTTGGAACACATAACATCGATATCCGAATGGCAGCAGTCAAGAAGCGATATGCCCATGGTGATGGTACGCACATCGAGATTCTCATCCTGTATCATTGTTATGGTTTCAAGAATATCTCTTGCATTAAGCATAATAATACCTCTGTCAGATTGTATGCATTGCGTTGAAAATGTCCTCGTGCATGGTGTGAATCGAAAGATTCATTTCCCTGCCGATTTTTTCAAGTTTGTCGGCAAACTGATCAAACGGCACCGATGCTGAGGAGATATCAACCATCATTATCATAGCAAACATATCCTGCAGAATTGACTGGGTAACTTCGAGCACGTTGATATTGCTCGCGGCGCATTCCGCAGATACTTTCGCGAGAATGCCGACCATATCTTTACCTATAACCGTTATTACTGCTCTCATTTAATCACCTGTATTTCCTTAACCTTTATAATGTCATCGACCGTGAAATCGGCGACCGTGGTCACATTTTTCTTTTTCGTAAACAGGCAGGAGTATATGCCGGCGTTTTTTCCCGCGGCAACGTCTATCTCCCTGTCGCCTGTCATAATCGTTTTGCTTTTATCAAGCCCGTAATTTTCGCAGATGTGATTGGTCGCATCGGGAGCGGGCTTCTGGGGAAAATTCATTGACGAGTCAACAAAGCCGTCAAAGAAGTCAATCATACCGTATTTTTCAAGATAATGTCTGGAAGTGTCCCTGCCTCTGTGAGTGTAAAGAAAATGCTTCGCTCCGCGCTCTTTGAGAACCCTGAGCGTTTCATAGGTGTTTTCAAAAGGAAC
>JAFWRV010000017.1 GCA_017519685.1 Clostridia bacterium | reverse complement strand
TATATGAATCGGAAAGTATGCCGACTGTTACGGCGCTTATTGTTGAGGCAGTCAGACCGACACACAGGCACATAATAACAGAAATAAATCTGCTGCCGACCTTTTGGGCGGGCGGTAACGGAACAGAATAAAAAACCTTTGAAAATGATGAGTCACTGTCTGAGCCGAAGCAGGTCGAAATCGCTTCGCTTGCCGCCATGGGCAGAAACAGAATGAGGTAGTAGATATAATTCGGCAGTGATGAAACAATCATTTTATCGTCTTCGGTTTTCACCGACGCGGCCATTGCTTCCGACAGCCGCGCGATATTGCCGTATTTACTGCTTATGACAAAAAGAATTCCGACAAAGACACACAAAAACGAAGTGACAATCAAAAATCTCCATTTGCTCCTCATAAGGAGCATATCCTTATAAATAAGCCCCTTCATATTTTCTCCCCCGAACCGACATAAAAAACAAGTATATCCTCAAGCGTGGGCGCGTCAACGGCTATGCCGGAATACTCCGCCTCACACGCACGCCTGTCATTTACAAGCACATCGGCGCCGAATCTGTTTACGCTGACCGATACGACATACTTTTTATCTATAAGCTCAACCTGATCCTTTCTGCATTTCATAATGCCGTGGCTTTCGAGAATTTCATCTTTATTGCCGGTGAGCATAATTTTGCCGGCGTTAATAAACACAAGTTCATCGGCTATTTTTTCAAGGTCGGATGTAATATGGGAAGAAAGAAAAATAGTGTTTTCCTCATCCATTACAAATTCCCTGAACAGCGAAAGGACTTCGCTTCTGACTACGGGATCAAGACCGCTTGTCGGCTCATCCATGATAAGCAGTCTGGCGTGGTGGCTCATCGCGACCGCTATCTGCAGTTTCATACGCATTCCCCTTGAAAACGATCCGCATTTTTTTCTCAGCGGCAGCGAAAGTTTCCTGAGCAGGTCCTTATAGACGGTGTCATCCCATTCGGAATAAATATATGACATCATTCTGCCGATTTCAAGCGGAGTCATTGTTTCGTTAAAGCCCATTTCATCAAAGACGGTTCCGATTTTATCTTTGAAAGCCGTGTTATCGGTAACTTCCTCACCGAATACTTTGATACTGCCGCTGTCGCGTTTTATGATATCGAGAATCAGGTTTATTGTGGTGGACTTGCCCGCGCCGTTCTGACCTATAAAACCGCAGACCGTACCCTCCGGCACACAGAAAGATACGCTGTCAAGCAAAAAATCGCCGTAGTTTTTAACCGCGTTTTCAATCTCAATAACATTTTTCATTATAGTTACCTCGCGTCATATAAAAGATTGATTATTTCAAGTAATTCCTCTTTGCTGATTGAAGCCGATTTAGCCTTCAGCACGGCAGGCTCGAAACTCTCCTGAATTTCAAACAGGATTTTTTCCCTGACACTGCTCTCATTGATTTTGCTCACAAAACTTCCCTTGCCCGTAAAAGACTGAATGTAGCCCTCACGTTCAAGGTCCTCATAAGCCCGTTTGGTTGTGATAAGACTGATTTTCAGCTCCTTGGCGAGCAGACGCATTG
>JAFWRV010000162.1 GCA_017519685.1 Clostridia bacterium | reverse complement strand
GCACTGATCACGTGGCTATCATGCACTGATCACGGCTTGCTTCCTCTTTGTGGGTTGAAAGCACAACCTGGGTTTTGGTGTAGGATATTCCGCCGACGGATCTCATTTCGTTGACAAGATTTTCAAGTCCCTTTCCCGAATGAGTGCAGATTTTAAGCAGGAAGTCGCTTCCGCCTGTTATGTAATGGCATTCGGTTATATTCGGATGGTCTTTGACAAACGCAATAAATTTATCGTTATACTTCGGATGGTCCATACTGACCATAATAAACGCCGTAATATCGAGACCGAGCGCTTCCTTATTGAGAACAGCGGTATATTGCTTTATTACGCCCGATGTTTCAAGTTTTTTTATCCGCTCAATAACCGCGGACACGGACATATTGATTTTTTCGCCGATAACCGAAGCGCTTTCTCTTGAATTATTGCGCAGACATTCAATTATCTTGAGATCGGTCGTGTCCATAAAATCACCGCTTTTTCTTAATGTACTTTCTTATACCGGCTGCCGCGAGCCCCGATATCGCAGCCAGCGCGACGGAACCGAGTGAGGCATATTTGATAACTTCATATTCATCGGCGTCAAAGAAAAACTCAACCGCCGTCAGAGGTGTTTTTCCGCAGATATCGAAAAATGTCCTGAATTCCGTTTCATATCTGCCGTCTTCAAAGATATCTATGATACGTACTCCTCTGGTGCGTTTGTTACCGTAACAGCGGAAGGATGCGGCGCCGGTCTGGATGAAATCCACGCCTTCATACTTTCCGATAAAGCAATTGCCGTGGTCGTGACCTGTCACAACCGCCTGAATTCCCGCTTCGCGGATAACATCAAAAAGTCCGTTGCTTTCTTCGAGCACCGAGGGCGGCTCGTTCATAACGCCTTCGCAGACCGATTTGTCAAGTCTGATATATGAGCCGTCATCGCCTTTAATTGCTCCTTCGCTTTTCGCGTCGCAGACTTCGGTAAAGTTGTACTGCTCCGGCAGAGGAATATGGATAAACAGCATTGACGGGATATTTTTATATTTTTCCGTTTCTTTTTTTAGCCAGCTGACCGTTTCCGGTTTCACTTCGGTGTGACAGAGTTTTTCCCCTGTCTTATCCTGCCAGGCGCAGTCGAGCATATAAAGGCAGTATTTTACCTCGCCGTTTTCCGCGCGCAGCTCAATCGTATAAGTATCGCAGTCAACCGATTTGTCATCACGGTTCATTTTCATGCTCATCGGATACTGACGGTAAATATCCGCCTGCTCGTCTTTTGTGACACAGTTCATATCATCGTGATTGCCGTATATCATCGCGAACGGAATCCTGCGTCTGTTAACGGGCTGAAGAATATGCGAGAGCGCAAGATACATCGAGTCGTATGTCGCTTCTTTTCCCTCGGCAACTTTGCGGGTGCCGAACCGGGCGTCAAGCAGATGATTGCCGAGAATATTGTCCCCGGTGAAAACAACGAGGTCGGGTTTTAAATCATCGTACGCCTTATTAAGCATGCGCACCATGGAGCGCCTGACGTATTTAAGGTCCTGCGGGTCGCTGACCTGCAATATTCTCAATCTGCCGTTTCTGAATTCAAGACTGTTTTTCATTTCTCGTTTCTGTCCTTAAGGAACCAGGAATTTTTCGGAACAACAAACTTCATTGCCTTTTCGATAATCTCAAAGCTTGCGTCGGTAACATACTGGCATTCGCCGTCAACATTGACCGCCGCGGGCTTGTCGGAATGGATAACGAGTTTCTTGCCTCTCTTGAAAGTGGTTATATCCCAATCGAGGTGCTCGCCTCTCTTATAAGGATTGAGGAGTGACGCGAGCTTCGCGCGGCTGACCCTCGCTTCAACGAGAACAAAATCAAGAAGTCCGTCATCGGGGAGCGCTCTCGGAGCGGCTCTGAATCCGCCTCCGTAGTAACTCGCGTTTCCGATAAAGCAGAAAAGAGCGTCCTTTGTTAAAGTTGTGCCGTCGTCGTAAGTGAGGGTAAATCTGTTTTTGAATTTCTTGATGATAGCGTAGATACAGCCGATATAATACGCTCCCTCGCCTGTAACGAGCGGAAACTTTTTGATTTTGCCCTGCATGGCGCAGACCTCCGCGTCCATACCCATTGAGCACTGATTTATCGCGATTTCATCGCCGCATTTGATAAGGTCAAGCGCGACGGGAACACCGTTGATATTGTCCTCAAGCACGAGGAAATCCTCTTTTGTGCCGAAATAGCGGACAAAGTCGTTGCCCGAGCCGAGAGGAATAACGGCTACCTCAACATTGTCAAATCCGTAAGCGCCGTTGACCACTTCATAAAGAGTTCCGTCGCCGCCGCAGGCATAAAAGCGGAGCTCCTCGCCTGTTGCCGCTCTCTCCTTGACGAAATTCAATCCGTCTCCCTGCGCCTTTGTGGGATATATTTCATATTCGAGATTGTATTTTTTGCAGATTTCCTCAACTCTCGGACGGATATAATCCATCGCCTTGTTTTTTCCCTGGCCTGCTTCGGGATTCACGACAAAAATATGCTTCATATTACCTCTCCTTAAAGAATTATTTAAAATACATATATACCTGACATTTTATCATACCGTTATATAACTTGCGGCGCTTGTCGGCCTTTCTGCCGAAAGCGGTTTCGAATTCCTCGTCGGGGCAGATAACCGAATAACTCCAGCCGTGCTTTCTCTCGAATACCCGTCCCATCTCTTTATATAACATTTCACACTGTTCAATGTCAAGCATTCTTTCACCGTAGGGAGGATTGCAGATGAGTGTTCCCCTCTCCGTCTCCGCTTTGAAATTCCTTACATCGGCAACCCTGAAATCAATCAGGTCCGCGACTCCTGCTCTCTGAGCATTGATTTTCGCCGTTTCTATTGATGATGCGTCAATATCGGAGCCGAAGGCGGCAAAGTCGTGACACTCTCTTTCAAGTGACCTTGCCCTTTCCCTTTCTTCATCCCAGACCTTGCGGTCAATTACGTCAAAGCGCTCGGCGGAAAAATTGCGGTTTATGCCCGGCGCGATGTTCCTTGCCATCAGCGCGCCCTCAATCAGGATTGTTCCGGAGCCGCAAAGCGGGTCATAAAGCTTGTGATACGGCTTGAGATATGAAATATTGCACAGCGCCGCCGCAAGCGTTTCCTTTATCGGCGCTCCGTTCGCGTCGAGGCGGTAGCCCCTTTTGTGAAGCCCCGCGCCGGAGGTATCTATTAATAATGAAACTATATCCTTATTAAAAGCAAACTGAATCTGATGGACCGGACCGGTTTCCTCAAACCACTCGGTACGGTATTTTTCTTTGAGGCGCTCAACAACCGCCTTTTTTATGATTGCCTGGCAGTCCCTGGTGCTGAAAAGAGCGGAATTGATTGAATAGCCCTTGACGGGAAACGCGTCGGTATTGCCTATCCATTCCTCCCAGGGAAGCGCTTTTGTTCCCTGAAAAAGCTCCTCAAATGTTTTTGCCCCAAACGCTCCGACAAGAATCTGGACTCTCTCGGCGTATCTCGAGCAGATATTCGCTCTCGCGAGAATATGCTCATCTCCGGAAAAAAGCACCCTGCCGTTTTCGGCGGTCACATTTTCCGCTTCCATCTGCCTGAGTTCATTGGCTATCAGTGATTCCATACCGAGAAGGCACGGAACAACAAAATTAATTCTCATTAAATCACCCGTAAAAAGAAACGGCGGGAAAATCCCGCCGTAATTGCTTTGAATTATTCGACCTCGGGAGTGATCAGGCCGTAGCCGCCGTCATTGCGCTTATACACAAGGTTAATGCCGCTGTTATCCTCATTGAGGAAAAGATAGAACTTGTGGTCAACAAGATTCATCTGGAGAATTGCCTCTTCAACCGACTGCGGCTTGAGAATAACGCTCTTGTGACGGACCAGCTCAAACTCCGTCTCTTCTTCAACATCCGCCTCGCCTTCAAAAGCGTCAAATCCGCCGCTGCGGAGTTTCTTTTCTACTCTTGTTTTATTCTTTCTTATCTGTCTGATGAGTGTGTCAACACATTTGTCGAGAGCTTC
>JAFWRV010000161.1 GCA_017519685.1 Clostridia bacterium | reverse complement strand
TCGGCAGAAACTCCGCATACTCAATGCTTAAGGACGGCCTTATTAAAACAATCAAGGTCGGTAAAAAATATATTATTCCTAAGAAAAGCGTAATCGAGTTTATCGAAACAGCTTGCTAAATGAAATGAATATACTTGAAAAACAGTCACTCCATATAATATAATAGTTATATGGAGTGATTATCGTAATCAAAGGAGGTTTTAGATTAATTGATTACAGGTAATCTTCAGAAAAAGCACGGCAAATATTATGCTGTGTTGAATTTGAAGGATGAGAACGGAAAAAGATACCAGAAATGGATCAGCACGGGTATTACTCTCAAGGGTAAAAAACGCGAAGCCGAGGAATTTCTTGCTGAACAGATAAAAAAATTCAGCGATACCAAGGTGCACAGGGACAGCATCGATGTCGCAGCCTATTTTGAAGAATGGCTCGAAACAGCCGACCGCGATATAAGGCAGAACACATACCGCGGTTACCGCAGAAATATGGAAAACCATATTATTCCGTATTTCAAAGAGCACAAAATCAAATTAGACGAATTGACCGCGATGGACCTTGAGGACTATTACTATTCCAAGCTGAGACCCGAATCGAATCTTGTAACGGGTTCCGCCCTTTCTCCGACAACCATCCGTCACCATCATCAGAATATCAGCAGGGCTCTTTCCGATGCTGCGAGGAAGGGACTTATCCCGGCAAACCCTGCAACGGCGGCAAGACTGCCTAAGCAGGAAAAATTCAAGCCCGAATTCTGCAACGCGGAACAGATTGACCAGCTGCTTATTCTGTTTGAAAACAATCCCGTCGAGCTTCCCGTAAGGCTCAGCGCTATTTACGGATTCAGAAGAAGCGAGGTTCTCGGACTGAAATGGAAATGCGTTGATTTTGTAAACCGTACAATCACAATCAGCGAAACTCTTCAGCAGCATGTCGGCGGCAACTACACCGACACTACAAAAACCGAAAGCAGTTACCGTACACTTCCGATGACCGATAAAGCGTATGATCTTTTAAAGAATCAGATAGCTTTACAATCACAACGCAGAGAATTGCTCGGGAACTACTACATCGAAAATGATTATGTATGTACGATGCCCGACGGAGAAGTAATCAGCCCCAACTATCTGACACGCATATTTCATTCAATTGTCGAACACAGCACACTGCCTCACATCCGCTTTCATGATTTAAGGCATTCTGCGGCGAGTAATCTTCTTAACGCAGGCTTCTCGGTAGTTCAGGTTCAGGAGTGGCTCGGTCACAGCAGCGCGGAAACCACGCTGAGATATTACGGCCATGTCGATAAATCGTCGAAAAAAGCAATCGCCGATGCCCTGAACATACTCGACAGGCAAAAAGACGCCGAAAAAGAAATTTTGACAGATAACCTGGCAAAAGAAAACAGCAGCGTCAGACTTAAGGACGAAGCGGAGGAAAATAACAAAATCGGGGCTCAGATAACACGAAATAAAATCGTGCAACTGAACCCCAACACAGCGTAATTATTTATGCGGCTTTGAAAAAGTGTTAGACAAGTGTTAGACAAACCCCCAAAAAGTGTTAGACAAAAATAAATGAGGGAAAATGGAAATCCCGAAAGCCTTATTTTTCAAGGCTTTCGGGACGCGATTGGCAGGGGCAGAAGGACTTGAACCCTCGGCACGCGGTTTTGGAGGATTAGGTTCAAGTTTGAAAAATAAGGGATTACAGGCTTTTTTACGACACATTGACGACACCAACTGCTTTACCGTCAAATCAGCATACATTTAATGTTAATTACCTCATTGACATAGGTTAAAAATGGTGCTAAAATAAGGTTGACCTTAGATTAGCACCGATTGGAGTGGTAATGTGAGTTACATAAAGAGGGAACTTGAAAGAAAATTTCTGCATATGAGTTCAGCTTTTAAAGCGGTTATGGTCGTCGGCGCAAGGCAGGTTGGCAAATCAACAATGCTGAAACATCTGGCAAAAGATCAGGACAGAACTTATGTGACAATGGATGATCCTCAGTTGCGTTCGTTTGCACAGACTGATCCGAAACTTTTTCTTCAGACATATAAACCGCCTATATTGATAGACGAAGTGCAGAAAGCTCCGGAACTGTTTGAAGAGATAAAAATCATCTGTGATGATACGGACGAGCGCGGTCTTTTCTGGCTTACCGGTTCTCAAAGCAAAAAGCTTGTTAAAAAAGCCGGTGACTCTCTTGCCGGGCGTCTTTGCATTTTAAAGCTGTTCAGTCTTTCAACGAGGGAAAGACTTGGTATAGAAGATGCGGATGAATTAGAATTTTCTTTACCTTCAATACTTGATAGAAACAAGAAGTATCCCGAAAACAATATTATTAACGTGTTTGAAAGCATCTGGCGCGGCGGTTTACCCGACGTGCAGGATAAAGATGAAGAACAGCTTCGTGAATACTTCAATTCCTACATTGAAACATATCTGATGAGAGATGCTGTTGATGACTACGGCATTATTGACACGGAAGGATTCAGGAAGTTTCTCAGAGCGTGCGCCGCTTTTACAGGTCAGCTTCTTAATTATAATGACCTTGCAGCTTCCGCCGGGATTGCCGGTGTAACAGCAAAAGAATGGGTTAAAGTCTTGCAGTCAATGGGAATAATTTTTTTACTTGAACCTTATGCTTCCAACGAACTTAAACGTCTTGTTAAAACACCGAAGTTGTATTTTTGCGATACGGGTTTCTGCGCATATTTGTCATCATGGACAAACCGCGATGTGCTTATGAACGGTGCCGCCAGCGGCCATTACTATGAGAACTATGTAATCGGAGAACTCCTGCGCCACTACTCGTATGGAAAAAACAAAGTGAACCTGAATTATTACCGGGACAATAAGATGAGGGAAATTGACCTTGTTATTGAAGAGGACGGTGTTCTTCATCCAGTAGAAATCAAGAAATCCAGTTCCCCGGATAAAAGTTCTATAAAATCGTTCTCCGTACTGAAAGAATCGGAAAGACCGGTAGGAACAGGTGCTGTGTTCTGTATGTCTGATAAAGTTCTTCCGATAGACGAGAATAACCTGATAATTCCTTCAAATATTATCTGATTTATAACTAAATGTGCCTCGTCGGAATTAATCCGGTGAGGCTTCTTCTTATTTAAACAGCTACGTATTGCCTTTCAACTCTTATTGTTTTGTCAAGAGCGGCCATTTAAGGCATATTTTTATCGATACCGTATCGGTATTTTTGTACCGTTTTTCTCTCAGTTTTTTTGCAGCCGATGATTTCCCCATCCGAATGATTTCTATCGTATGAAAGTACAAAAAGCAAATTCACTCTCGCGGCGAATCTGTTGATATGTAATATAAATTACTATTGTATTTCAATATTATGTTGTGATAAAATATATAGGTAAGCATTTCATAAGAAAATTTCACAAGGAGGTTTTTATATGAAACTTAAAACAGGTAGGAAAATACTGAGCTTCCTGCTTACCATTGCGCTTCTGTTAGGACTGATGCAGGGTCTGGGATTGACGGGATTTACATATAATGATAATCCCTACGCCGCCCTTGTACCTACAAGTTCTGATGATTCCAATGCGTTGAATGACAAGTTGATATCTTTCAACGGCAATATGTGGTATATCATAGAAGATAACTCCACAGCAGTGAATTCGGGAACTGTTACCCTGCTGCATGCAACGTTTTTGGCAAAAGTCCCGTTCAGCTCATCCAGAGATCATACTGCTTACAAAGGCTCTTCTATTGAAGACTTTTTGAATGGTTATTACGAAGGGAGTTTTGCGCAGTTTTCAAACGCTATAGTTCCCACCAATCTGGACGATGTCAGCGTTACAGGCGCAAAATTGTATCTTCTCAGCACGGCAGAAGTCCAAAGTCTTCCCGATAATGTAAAAAAAATCGGTTGTGACTGGTGGCTGCGTACACAGGGTAATATGCAGTGCGGAACATTCGTAGGTGAGTTCGGCAATATTGCCAATAGTGTAACCTATGTTACATCGTCTCTTGCCGCACGTCCCGCTTTACGGCTTGATCTCTCAAAAGTCATCTTCTCAGATAAAACTTTCTCGCTGGATGAAGATCATAACTTCACCTACACCGCAAGCGGATCAACCATCACTGCAGTCTGCTCCGCAGAGAATTGTTCTCTGCCTTTAGTTGACGGCAGGCATACGGCCACGCTGACTATCGCTGCGCCGAAGCATAATACATATAGGGACGGCAAAGATGCAGCGGCAGTTATCACTGATGCGTACAGAATTCGAGGAGACGCCAAGATCAGTTATCAGAAAAAGAACGGAAGCAACTACGGAACTGCTTCTGAAATAGCGCCAACTGATGTAGGTGATTATAAGGCCAGCATCACCCTTGGTTCTGCTACTGCCAGCATAGAGTATACCATTGCAAGAGTTGACCCCGGGATGACTCTGACCTACAGCCCCGAAGAGCCGGTATTTCTTGAACTGGCAACGGTTACCGCAAACCTTCCTTCAGACGCTGAAGGCACGGTGACATTTACACCTGAGGGTCTCGATGATCTTGAAAAAACGGTTGATGTTTCAAACGGCAAAGCGGTTTATGAATTTAGATTTGAAAATCCCGACGGAGAATATTATTATCCCGGAGGCGGAACTTACAATATCAAAGCGGAATACAGCGGAGATGACAAATACAGTTCTGTTACTTTAACTGGTGTAGTCACTATCGCTCAGGCAACTCCCGAAATTAACCTGACCGTCAGCCCCGAAAATCCGGTTTACGGCGACAGTGTCATAATTGAAGCTGTTCTTTATGAGAACGCATCAGGCAATGTTACATTTACCGTTACGGGAGATAACTACAATTTCACCTCCGATGAAATTGTACTCAAAGACGGTGTTGCACAGATTGAACTCGACAGTCTCATACCCGGCAACTATACGGTAAAGGCAGATTATACCGGAGACGATGACTTTAACCCCGGTTCTAAGGAAACGACATTCACGGTAGGCAAGATTGACCCCGGAATGACCGTAACCGTAACACCGCAAAACCCCGCTTCAGACGGAACATTCACATTGACCGTCAATTTACCCGATGACGCGACGGGAAATGTGATAATCAGATTCAATGAGGTAGATTTGCTTGGTTACATTAAGCTTGCAGAAGGCAATTCGCAGCAGTTCAACTGCCTGCAATCAGGCAGATACAGCGGCACAGCTAAATATATGCCCGACGACGGCAGCAATTATGAAGAGGTTACGGTTGAATTCAGCTTCAATGTTTCCGCTGCCGCCCCGAATATGACTCTTACCGCTGAGGATATAACCTACGGTGAAACTGCGACTGTTACCGCAAATCTCCCGAGAGATACTATGTGGGGCAGCGTGACCTTCTACCTTGACAGTGCCGATACGGGCAAAGAGGTCTATGTTTCTCAGGGTAATGCAGTCTGCACCTTCGCAGGCCTCAATGCGGGCGAGCACAAGATTGAAGCCGTATTTGCAAACGACGACAAATATGCAGACGAAACAAAAACAATAACCTTCAATGTCGCTCAAAAAGCACTCACAATCACTGCCAATAATCAGTCATACCCGTATAACGGTCAGACACAGGGAGAAGGCGACACGGTCTATGAGGATTCTGCTGTAATCAAAGAAAAAGTTGCCGTTGACGGTCTGGTTGAGGGCGATGCTCTGACAAGTATAACTCTTGACGGCGCGGAAAAAGGAATCGGTGTATATGAGGGCAAAATTGTTCCCTCCGCTGCAGTTATAGGCGACAAAACGAATAACTATGATATCTCCTATACCGCAGGTAAGCTGACAATCACATCCGTCAACGCTCCGCTGACAATCAATTATGTTTATGCAAAAGGCGGCGAAGCGGCTAAAACTCACACAGAAGATGTTGAAATCTTCACAGGTTACAGCGTAACTTCGCCCGAAATCACGGGTTACACCCCCGATAAAGCAACCGTTGAAGGCACAATGGAAACCATTGACGGCGTGACAGAAACTGTTACATACACACCCATAGAATACACCGCGACATTCGTTGACGAAAACGGCGAGACGGTTGAAAAGGTAAAATTCACTGTTGAAGATGAAAGCATAACCGAACCCGAAGTTCCCGAAAAGACGAATTACACGGGCAAGTGGGAAGAATACACTCTCGGCACTGCCGATATAACAATCAAGCCCATTTACACGCTCGGCGGCGAAACAACCGTAAAGGCTGTTGACACCGAAAGCGAAATAACCCTCGGTTACAAGGAATCAAAGAGATTCGCTTTTGAACCGGAATTCATCCCCGATGGAGCGACCGCTCACGTATTTTATAACGGCGAAGACAGAGGCGAGGGCACTTCAATTGAAGTCAAAGAGCCCACCGATGATTATACTGTCGAGTGCAAAGTCCTTGACAAAGACGGTAATGAAATCGCAACAAGCGGCGAAATAAAAGTCAAGGTCAAGAACAGCTTCTTTGACAGACTGAAATGGTTCTTCAATAACTTCTGGGCAAATATACTCAAAACCTTCATTGACGCCCTAATAGCGGCCTGCTGATAAAAAACAACCATGCCCGCATTGGGAAACCGATGCGGGCTGATATAATCAATTCAGTAAGCCGGGATTATAAAAGGAGTATTGCTTTATGACAAACAAAGAACGCCGCGATAAAGGAATGGCATATATTACGGATGCGTCCGTATTGGTGGAGCAATTCAAATCCCGAATTTTACAGAAAAGCTACAACAGAATGATTCCTTTTAATGTTCCGAAGGCATATCTGCTTCTTAAGCATATGGGGCTGAAATACGGCAAGGATACATTTATTGATACTCCGTTCCGCTGTGACTACGGCAAACATATAACGGTCGGCAAAAGATTTTATGCAAATTCTTATTGCACAATAATTGATGTCGCTCCCGTAACGATAGGCGACAATGTTCTGCTGGGACCGAATGTTCAGATAATTACCGCAGGCCATCCTATTCATCCCGACAGCCGTAATTCCAAATATGAATACGGAATTCCCATAACCATAGGCGATAATGTCTGGATTGGTGCGGGAGCAATTATATTGCCAGGTGTCAATATAGGAAGCAATACAGTTATAGGAGCCGGAGCAGTTGTGACAAAGGATGTTCCTGACGGCGTTGTTGCCGCCGGAAATCCGTGCAGAATAATTAAAGAAATCACAGAGGAAGACAAAAAATACTATTACAAAAATCTTGAGTTTGATTCAGAAGCGTGGAACAACATAATTTCTGAGTCATAGAGAAAGACAAATCGGAATTTGGCTGATTCGTACTTTGTCACTTTATTGTCACATATTGTGTGGTAGTATATAAACAATTTGCAACAAAAATATATTCTCTATGGGAGGAAAAAATGAAAAAATTAGTTTCACTTATTTTGTCACTTATTGTGTTATCGGTTCTTGCCGCTATGTCGCTTACTGCTTTTGCAAATGTCGCGCCCATTACTCAAAGCGGCGTTACTTATTATGTTGCAGATAACGGCAGAACCAGCGCAGTAGTAAAGGATAACGGTATCACATGGCTTAAGGAAGAATCCGACGGCACGTCTGCATGGTACGGCATTGATAATTCACAAGGGCTTATTGAGTCGGGCTCGTTTTTCTGGGTTATGTGGCTTGATGCTGATAATGTCGAATATCGCCACTATTATAATGAGCTTGATGACGATACACCGAAAAAGCAAAGTGATGAACAGCGTATATTCCTATACGGCGTTGTTAATCCCGAAGGTGTGGAGGAAAGCGAATTTGTAAATTCGGTTCCGATGTATATACAGCTTGGCGCGGATTGGGATGAGGATGATATTAAGAATACATTCCCGAGCAGTTCTGACAGCCCTGTCGAAATATCATTTAAGCAAATGGAATGCCCTGACGGACCCAGTATGTTTGCAGAAATCAAGTCAGACGTCTTTATCGAAAACGGCAGCTTTGACGGCTTTCCGAATCCGAACGCTACCGCTTCGGTCAGCGGTTCAACCTTCTCAGGCGGTACGGGTACGCTCTTTGCAGGCGGCGGATTTATTTTGGGCGCAGTTGTTACTGCGATTTGTATGACCGCTATTAAAAGAAAAAAGACAACGAAGCGGAAACTGTGATACAATGAACCCGACAAATTCCGGTTTGTCGAGATAAACACTTATTCCAAAGTGCTGTTCATAAAGTTGGGCGGCACTTCAAATATTATCTGATTTATAACTAAATGTGCCTCATCGGAATTATCCGGTGAGGCTTTAAGTTATATAAACGGCACGATTGCTTCTTTGGGTATGTTTGATACGGGTGTAGAGCGAATATACTTTATTACCTCATTTTCGTATGCATCAAACAGGAACGGCTTATCAACCGAAATTTCTCCGGATATAAAATCAAAGCTTATAGTTCCCCAGTCAAATTCACTTTCCGGTGAATACGGTCTGAACTTATATACTGCCGATTTTGTTTTGATGCCGTAACCGTTTCTTGATTCAAGTTTAATCTCTGCACCGTCAAAATAACTTTTTTCAATAAGAGTTTTTGCTATATCATTGAGCGCGTTCCGATAAATCTTTTCTGCCGCTCTTGGAGTCTTTAATTCAAAATCAACCGCTATATCTTCAAATGATTCTTTAAGCACAGGATCGGATATTCTTTTGCATTTCATACAGATTGCAAGACGCTTTTCGATTATTCTCTGTTCCTTGTAGCTGAGGCTCTTGAATGCTTTGTATATCTCTCCCGAGGGGATATTACCTACAAAATCATTATGAATCCATCTGTCAGGTTCAGGGTCCTCGACTTCTTCTAAAATATCAATCTTTTCTCCGTCAGGATATTCAAACTCAAATTCTCTTTTATCTTCAGCAAGTATTGCTTTTGCCATATCAAGAGCGGTTTCTTTTCGGATACCGTTTTGCTTGGCATAAAGTCTTACTGCGCCCGTATGTTTTTTTACCTTCGGCTGCCTGTATGTATTCTCAACGGCTATGAGATAATTCATCCTGCGGAAGTTGGAATACTCATCTACAGATGAAAAACTGTATTCATTGAATTCCGACAGCGCCTTCAGTATGGCCCCTATGATACCTTCATAAATATAGGTTGTAAACTCAACGCCTTTGGTCTCGTCAAATGACAGGAACTTTTTTAGAATATACTCACGGCAACTGTTTTTGATTACATAATAACGGTCGATTTCTTTAACCTTATTGAGCCTGTAACCTATAAAAGGTTCAATCCTGCTGTTGAGTTTCTTTTCATAAAAGTGCATGAAATAATAAACATAGTCAAGATTATGATATTTCTTTGCCAGAGTAATATATATATTC
>JAFWRV010000160.1 GCA_017519685.1 Clostridia bacterium | reverse complement strand
CATCTCAAATACTCGCGAAATTCTTCCTTCGTCTGAAATCCCCAGCTTGCACAAATATACAGCTTGGGAATATCATTGGTCACAATGCCGTTCCATGCTGCCAGACGGTTTTGCGGTAGCAGACAACTTTCTGATGTCGGCGCAATCGAATCCTCTGTCATCAGTTCAAGCGCGTCACATAGGCGCTGTTCTTCCTCGGAATAATTGTCCGGCAGAAGATAATAGTTTTGTCTGAGCGCATATCTGCTGAAACCGAGCTTTGCAAGAAATACCAATGCTTTATCACTGAAACCGACTGTACTTTCAGGCTTGTCATCATACGCATTTTCACTAAGCTGAGAACCGTCAACAAAAACGACTGCTTCGATCTCATCGGGATACTTGCTTGACCAGTAATTCGAATAAGCTCCTCCAATCGAATGTGGCATAAGGATATACGGTGCTTTGATACCGGCGTTTTGCAGTGCCTTGCGGTAATCTTCGACAATATATTCCGTTGTCATCTCATGATTGGTGTCATCGCTGAAACCGTAACCTGCACGGTCAATAAATACGACTCTGTTATCCTTTTCAATGGCAGCGGTCATCTTTCTTTCAGCAATGGAATAATCTCCCATACCAAGCCCCGCAAGAGCTACGATCGTGTGACTGCCGTTTTTGTTTCCGAATGTTGCGACATTCAGCGCATACTCACCTACTGACACGGGATTGTAGTAGCCGTTCTCTTTGAGCAGTGCTGTTTCCTGATTGGTTCTGACTCGATGCATGATGAATGTGATCAGAGTGAACAGCAGAAGGAGTATCAGTAATATCATCAAAATTTTCCCTGTAATCTTTATTGCTTTCTTCATTCGCATACTCCTTATAAATTCCGATTTGTATTGTTTATTTTCTTTCAGCAGAGAAAATATATCCGAATTCCGTTTCTGTTATTTCAACATTTTCAAATCCGGATAATTTCAGATGTGTTTTTATTTCTTCCGGTTTATCGGGATGAATTCGGAGTTTTCTTGTATCTATATCAATAAATTCATCCTGATTTTTGTCAATTGACAAAACGAATTTGCCGCCCGGATTCAGCAAACCATAGATCTTGTTAATTGCCTTTTGCTTTTCACTGAAATGCATAAAGGTTAGTGAAGAATAAATAACATCAAACCGGCTATCGAAATCATATTCACTGAAATCAGCACATATAAGATGGATACTGACAAAGCCTCCAAGGTGTTCCTTTGCCCGCTCGATTGTTTTCGGAGAAATATCAATACCCGTGAATTCCTCGCAAAACGGAGCGACTCTGACCGCCAGTCTGCCTGTCCCGACACCGATTTCAAGCACGGATTTTTCCGGGGTTAACTGCATCTTATCAATAAAAGTCTGACCATCCCACTTATCCATATAATCTTTTAACGGCTTAGGATCGGTAACAGGGTCGTTGCCTTCGTCAATGAGCGCATCATAGTGAGCGATTACATTCTCACTTCTCAGCTTTGCGAGAAAGCCATCCGCTTCCTGCCTGCTTTTGAAAACAAGAGATTTTTTGCCGGAAAATTTCTTTATGCGTTCCAGGACTGTCGGGCGGTTTTGTGAATAATAGTTTTTAACAGAATCAATAAATTCTGGCTCTAAATTATCTGAATCCTGCCACGGCATATCCGGACGCTGCGTTCCACGCCTTGCCATAATTCCTTCAAGGCAGACGTCTGTTGGAAAGTCAAGAAAAACAATCGTATCGCAAAGCGACATCCTCAACTCCATCGTGCCGCCGTAGTTGCCGTCCATTATCCATTCATCCGTTGCACCGATTTCGTTGATTTTTTCAATCAGCTCCTCGCGTGACAAAGTGGTCTTGTCTTCATGCCAGTTAATCATATCAAGGTGATAAAGGGGCAACCCCGTGATGTCGTGCAAGGTTCTTGAAAATACACTTTTGCCACTGCCCGGGCAACCGATTACAATAACTTTTTTCATAGTTTCTTTTCCATTCTGTAAAACTTTCCGTCCTTGTCTTCAGCTTCTTCGTAAACGGTGAAGCCGAGCTTTTTATAAAGATTCACGGCGGCAGTGTTATCACAATCAACGCCCAGCGTAATAGATTTATATCCTTTTTCTTTTGCTTTACTGAGCAGATACAGTGATATCGCTTCGCCGTAACCTTTGCCGCGCTCAGACCGTTTTACAATAAGCCGTGAAAAATACAGTCTTTCACCTGGAATTGTTCCATACTCAGGATTGTCATAAACGAGGTCGCACTCGGCAATGTATTCATCGCCAACAGTGAGTATAAACACATCGCGGTTGCCAGCTTTTATCTGCTCAATAAACATTTCGGTATAAGGGCAGGTCTGCATACTCCAGATTGTATTGCAATTCGGATATTCATCAAGATTTATCTGTTTTATTATATAGTTATTCAAAACTGTAAGCCTCTTTGAACATGGATTAAATATTGCTGAAATCATAGCATATTTCATCTTATCATTCAAGGCAAAATGCAAAAGTGTTAACCTAATATCAAAAATGCTTTTTATGTTTCTGGTAAGACAATATGTTTTCTTTAGCAGTATTGGCAGTATGAACGGAAGAGTATTTCTCTTCCAATAGTGGAGTCAAACGAAAAGCCGAAACCTCTTTCAAATTAAGGGATTGCGGCAATTGTGTTGTGAGATGATACCACGATTTACTCCAAAAATGAAAAGAGCCGAGACTGTTTTTTACAGATTCGGCTTTGCTATTCTTCCTATTGCAATATCATTTCGGCAAATAACACTTGGCTCTTTTCCGTCTTCTGCGGCATACTCAGGTCGGGCGGAAAGCATTGCAATAAGCTCTTCAGTATTATTAAGCTTTGTTGCCTGATATGGTTGTTCAAAAGCGAGCTTTTCAACAAACAACAGATAATCATCTTCGTTGATGAGCAACCCCGCGTGACCGACAAAAGCAACCGGGCTAATCGTATCCTCAATTACGACGCTGATTAAAGATACCTTTTCCGAATTTAACCGGATGCCGTGCTTTTGCCAGCTTTGCGGCAACGCGTCGGCAAGCCCGCTTTCAGGAATAGGCATTTCACCGAAAAGAGTTGTAAAATCCAATTCTCTTTCTTTCAGAACACTGTATTCGGCTACGTTTTCAATTGCATCTGCATCCATCATCAGATATGTTCCGCTGTAAGTCTTTTCGGGATTATCGATTCTGAGCAAATCGCCCATAAGAAGCATTGCTGTCATTCTGCAATTGACATCGGAATAATTATGAGACTTTTCCCAGTAATCTGCACAGGAATACAGGTCGCCTTTGAGGTCGCCGAGTTTTAACCAATTCTTAGGAAGCTCAGTTTTCTTAGCTGAAGTATCGGAAAAGTCTTTAGCCCACTCTTTGTATACGTCAGTATTTTTCAGACCGCTGTTTTCAAGAGTGGTACAGACCTCATCAATAATTGCGTCATCAATAAGATATGCCGCCTGAGGTAGTTCAGCTGTTCTTTCGGGCGTTTTTGCACTACAGCCGGTCAGAAATAATACTATCGTTGCAAGCAGAATACTTAAAACTTTTCTCATTGTTTTTTACCTTTTTATAAATGATATTGCGGATTTATTTAACATTGAAATATGCCTTTGCGTCGGCTAACGTTTCATCCGACAGCGTTTTTACCGTTCCGTCCTCCTGCACCGTTTCAATCATTTTTATAACATAGCCGGGGAACAGTTTTTTTCTGTCTTCAATATTGTAGGATCCGTCACGTGGAACGTCTGCATTCACAATCCTGAAACTGTCGTTTTCTTTTAACAATTCAAATCTGCAGGGATAGGATGAGGCGCTTCCTTCTTTCAGTACGCCGTCATTGTATGAATATTCCGCTTCATAAATCCATGTGTAAACATAGTAATCTCCGCTTTGTTTTTCTTCAACAGAAAAGACTTTTATATTTGAAAAGTTATGATTGTTTTCTGAACTCTCGGGCATATGGTCGGTTACATAATCGTTTATCAGCTTATCGGTAATCTTTGAATCTAGAGTAACCTGTTGATAAGCGGGATAGCTGTCGGGTAATATCT
>JAFWRV010000159.1 GCA_017519685.1 Clostridia bacterium | reverse complement strand
GGGGTTTTCGTTGCCTATGGGGAACATTATCCTGTTTTGGAAACGGTCTTTATCTGTTAAAGCCGTACTTTCATCCGCCCATACTTCTTTTGCGAGACGGAATACCGCCCAGCCCTTCGGCCAGCCTGTGTACATAGTGCAATGCGTGATAACAGCGGCAATTTCCTCTTTGGTAACGCCATTGTTTCTGGCGTTTTCAAGATGATATTTAAGCGAGCTGTCTGTAATACCGCTTGCCATGAGGGATACAACGGTAACTATACATTTTGTTTTTGTGTCAATAACAGGTTCGTTCCATACCTCGCCGAAAAGCACATCGTCATTGAGGTGAGCGAACATCGGCGCAAAATCGCCTAACTGTTCTCTGCCTGCGGTCTGTGTAATTTTTTTGCTCATATTTATAACTCCTTTATGTTATTACTTTGCAAAGCGGCTTTTGCCTTTTTTACAGAGTCCGGCAAGTATCAGACCCGCAAAGGCAAAAAGCAGCAGTATCAGTATATTCTCAATGAATACGATAACCGGGGATTTTTCATAATCGAGAAACGCAAACGGAACCCTGAAAAACAGATAATTATATATTCCGTTTTTAAGAAAGAAGAAGAGACCCGCTGTCGCCGCGACGCAGAATACCGCCGCCATCGCTTTGCGTGTTTTATCGGACATCCTTGCCGCCATAACGGGAAGGTGAATGCCGAGATGAAGTCCCATCAGCACAAACGACCGGTGAGAAAGCGACAGATGAGTCTGCCTTGCGAAAGATACGGGAGCAATGCCGTAAAGAAACGGCACCGCGTGACCGCTCATAGCCATACCGCAGAACGCGGTTAACGCAAACGACAGGAGCAAAAGCAGATTTACGGCTGTCTGCGTTATGCGAAGAGCGTTATATTTATTCCTGAATAAAGCGCCGTACCATTTTATATTCAGTATCTGGTGAAATATGACAAGTAACGTCATACCTATACCGAGCCATTCGTGAAGCGCTTCGCCTGTCACCTGATAAGCCATAAGGCAAAGCAGAGTCACGGTCAGCCCGGCATCAACAATGCGCTTTATCAGATTTTTACGCTTTACCTGCATATTTATCTCCGTCTGTTACTGTAATGAATCAATCCAGGTCTGAAGCTCTGCTTCGGAAACGCCGGAGTTCAGCCGTTCACCGTCAAGCCAGGTGCCGCTGCCCGCGTTTTCCTCAAGGTTTTTGCCGCTTCTGCCGATTCCGCTGCCGCCCGAGGTGCAGAAAGGAATCATCGTTATGCCGTCAAAGCTGTAACTTTCCGCGAAGGTATCCATAATGCGCGGCTCTTCGCCCCACCAGATGGGATAGCCGATGAATATGGTTGTATATCCGTCAAGCGAAAGCTTTTCGCTTGCGATTCCGGGGCGTACTGATTTATCATTCTGCTCTTTTGTCGTTCGGCTCGAGCTGTCGTGCCAGTTGAGGTCGGCGTCCGTATATGCCTGCGCCGCCTTGATTTCGTAAAGATCGGCGTTTGTGACATTAGCTATTTTCTCGGCAACGCCCTTTGTTGTGCCGGTTGCGGAGAAATAGACCACAAGAGTTTTACCCGTGTTTGTTACGGGCTCAGCGGCGGTGCCGGTTGTTTCATCAGGCTGATTCTGCGCCGCGGATGTTTCCGGCTGCACCTGCGTGGTCTGTGTGTCTGTATTTCCGCCGCAGGCGGCAAGTGAAAGTACAAGTATTACAATAGTAAAAAGCGCTGTTATTTTTGTCTTCATATTATTTATCCTCCGTAATTTTTTGCCGGATATGTTTTTCGTTTGCGGGTTTGTTCTGCGCCATCACGCCCGCGAGCGCGTGCGGAATATACGGTTCTTCAAGATACGCGATTTCGGCTTCGTTCAGTTCGAAATCGACTGCCTTTGCCGCGCCTTCAATATGATGCATTTTTGTCGCGCCGACCACCGGAGCGGTTGCCCGGGTGAGAAGCCAGGCAAGTGATATCTCTGTCATTGTAACGCCGTGCTTTCCGGCGAGTTCGGCGACACGGTTGATAATTACGCTGTCCTGCTCTGCCGTTGAATCATATTTAAACTTTGCGTAGGTGTCCTGCGCCGCGCGCTTTGTTTCATCCGCGCCGGGAAGTCTTGATAATCTTCCGCTTGCCAGCGCGCTGTAAGGAGTAACAGCGATATTCTCCTCCTCGCAGTAAGGGACCATTTCGCGCTCTTCTTCACGGAATATCAGGTT
>JAFWRV010000158.1 GCA_017519685.1 Clostridia bacterium | reverse complement strand
TTCGTTCCGGAAGGCGGGGTCCATCCGGACGTCAGCGAATAGCGCCGGCAGACTTCCATCAAGCGGTTGTAGGCATCACCCCTTCCCGCCAGGAAATCGTCGTTCAGGATGTCCGCCAGGTTGTTGGTGCCGAGCAATTGGTTGATCTCCGCGACCGAGTATGCCTTGGACAGGATCCAGTTCTTCCAGTTGGTGAGCAAGCCCCCCTTGAAGAGGTTGCCATACGGGATTCCCAGCTGCTGCGCTTCGTTGATGCTGACCAGGCTCAAGGGAACGAACGAGATGGCCTTCCTGAGCCATTTATACATAAGCTCTCTCTGGTCGGGCTTCGGGAGAAGCGAAACATCGGCATTCTTGCCGACAGGCATATAATTGAAATAAAACGCGAATCTGACACCCTTTTCAACCATCAGGTCAAGGAATTCATCGCCGGTTACAACCGGGATATTCTGAGAGGTGTAACAAACGGAGATACCGTAAATCAGACCGTGCTTTTTGAGCATGTCAAGCGCCTCGATTGACTTCGCATATGCCCCTTCTCCGCGCCTTAAATCATTGCTCCGCTCATCGCCCTCGATACTGACGGCGAGAGTGAGATTGCCGAGCTCTTTCATATCCTCGCAGAACTTCTCGTCAACGAGAGTCGCGTTGGTGTAAGCGAGGAACATACAGTTCGGATTCTCTCTGCAGAGAGTCAGAATATCGTCTTTTCTTATCAGCGGTTCTCCGCCTGTCAGCATATAAATATGGGTTCCGAGCTCGGTTCCCTGACTGACTATGCTTCTCATCTCATCAAGAGAAAGACTTGATTTATGACCGTATTCTGCTGACCAGCAGCCCTTGCAGTTCATATTGCAGGCGCTTGTAGGGTCAAGCAGAATCAGAAACGGAATGTTGCAGTGATATTTTTCTCTGTTTGCCCTGACTGCCTTGGTGCCGTTTATGCCGGCTCCGAGTCCCAGAGCAAGAAGCATCTTTTTGAGATAATCCCGGTCACATTCATTGAGAACCGACATTGCAAAGCGGTTCCAGACATTTTCCGGATCCTTAACCGCCGCGCGCCACGCGTCAAAATTCTTTGCGGGAAAATCATCGCCCATAAGACTCTGACCGAAGTCAAGAAGCTTAACTATTCTCTCAGCGGGGTCTTTTTTTATGTAATTGAAAATTCTGTCAAATGTGATACCTGCGGCCGTGCGCTGTATTTTTTCTTTTGCTGAAATGATACCACATTCCCCCTTTATACATTAACTTACAAAAATATACCATAATAAAATGTATGTTTCAAGTGCTTTTTTTTATATTTTTCTTGAATATCATATGAAAATATAGTATCATTTTACTAAATCGGAGGAGATTAAAATGAAAAAAACAGCTTTAGCTCTACGCAACAGTTTCGCGCTGGCGCTGCGAATTATTTTCTCGGTCGCAATTATCGCGCTTATTATATGGAAATATAAAGCACTGACAAATCTGGATGTCAGAAGTCTTATTGACGGCATACCGGTTATCCGTGCCGCGGCAACAATACTCGGCGTATATTTCGTTAAAGGAATTACGCTTATTGTTCCTGCGTCCCTCGTCTATATTGCCGTCGGTATGTCGATGAAGATAGTCCCCGCGCTTTGTGTCAATATAATCGGCATCATAATCGAGGTCTCGGTGACCTACCTTATGGGAATCATCCTCGGCGGACCGTATGTCACCAAAAAAATCAAATCCATGAAAAAAGGCGAGAAGATACTCTCCATTTATGAAAAGCACGAAAAAGCGGGTATCTTTCTTATAAGGATTATAGGATTCCCGATTGATTTCTGCTCGCTTTTCTTCGGCGCCATGAGAGTAAGATATCTCCCTTATCTCGGACTTTCACTCGCGGGAATACTTCCGAGAGTAATCCTTTTCACCATACTCGGCGATAAGGTATATAATCTTATTCCGATGAAATACGTTATTCCCGTCGCGGCCGCGGCGGTGGTTGCCGTAC
>JAFWRV010000157.1 GCA_017519685.1 Clostridia bacterium | reverse complement strand
TTACGAGGAGATCACATACGAGGGAGACGGGCCGTCCGGAGTCGCCGTCATCGTCGAGGCTACCACCGACAACCGCAACAGGACCGCCGGAAACATCAGTAAAAGCTTCGCAGAAACTTCTTTAAATGTCAATCACGGCGGTGCAAATGTAAAGGTAACGGCGGTTTGTTACATGTAGTGAAGCAATTAGTGATTTACCCTCTCGAGAGAACGAACTCGGTGAAGAAAAAGACAAATACTGTTGTATTAAGGATGGCAATTCCCGAATAGATAGGAAGAAATTATTATGACGCATCACAGACAAAAAACGCCTCTGTCGCAGACCGAATGAAAGGTCACGGCAGGGGCGATTTTTTTGTTTTTCACGGAATTTTACAAAAAATATCCGTTTGAACGCTTTTTTACAAAAATCATTACTTAATAAACCGTTGAAATTACTGACGAAAACACTAAATCAAATATCCGTAAAAATATCCGTTCATCTGCATAAAAATGGTATTTTTTAACGATTTTCAGTCGTTTTTAGAAAAATAAATAATCCCTTATAAATCTCGGAAAGCCTTGATATATAAGGGATTTGAGTGGTCGGAGTGCAGAGGTTCGAACTCTGGGCCTCGTGGTCCCAAACCACGCGCGCTACCACCTGCGCTACACCCCGAGATATATTTAATTGTATGAGGGGTGCAGCGCACGCATATTACGAGCGAAGCGAGTAACAAGGTTCTTCACGCGCAGCGTGAAGGTTCTTACACCCCGGGGTATACAAGTGAAGCTGAGTTTCAGAAGAAAACCGCTTCACTTGGTTTTGAAATACTGTACATTAATCACAGCACTTGGATTATCACTTTTTCCTTTTACGGATAATAAGCGCGGAGAGGACTGCGACAGCAGCGAGAAGAGCCGCGACGGCGATGACGGCGGGAGTTCTTCCCGATGAAAAAGAATTCGCGGTATTCTTCTCTGTCGCTTCGGACAGAGTTTCCGTCGGTGCTTCGGTTCCGGCATCGGTGAGTGTGACAGTTGCCTGTGTTTCCGTTACCGGTACTGCGCTTTCCGTTTCGGGTACTGTGCTTTCTGTTTCGGTGACGGTTGCGGATTCTGTTGCTGTTACAGTCGTTGAAGTTATTGCCGCGGTTGAAACCGTTTCGGCGGCGGTTGTGACTTTGGCTGTTGTTGCCGTTGTGGCTGTGGCTTTTGTTGTTGCCGACGTTGTAGTCGTGATTTTTGTCGTTGCTGCCGTTGTAGTAGTGACTTTGGTTGTCGTAACGACTGTGCTTTCGGTCGCGGTTTCGGGAGCGCCCCTGAGTACGGGGTCGGGAAAGCCGAATTTCGCGACCGGAGTATAGAGATAGTAATAATCCGAGGGGAATTTAACTGTTCTGTTTTTCGCCGCCTTGCCTTCCCAGACAACGTTCTGCTCAAACATCGTGATTTTTCCGCCGGAATAACTTTTGACAATTGCCCAGTGGTCGCTTCTGTTTTTGCGGAATCTCGAGGGAGAATAAATAATGTCACCGGGTTTCGGAGTCTGCGCCTGAACAAAACGGTAACCGCTTGAAGACATAATCAGACCGGTGTTTTCATAAGCCATAACGGAGAGTCCGTACGCCTCGGAGTAAAAGCGCATAATCAGCTCGTTGCACTGATAATAGGCGTTGTTTTCGTTATAAAGGGCATCAACTCCGCAGAATGTGTCGGCAACGAAGTTGCTGCCTTCAATTTCAACATAAGTGCCGCCGGATACCTCATCGTACCAGTCCGCGAAAGCGGATACGGGCGTTGTCATTATGAGCGCTGTGACTGCAAGAATCAACGAAACTGACTTTATGACTGATTTCATTTTCTCACCCGGCGAACAGATTTATCCCGACGGACAGTGTACGCATATTTTACCGCAAAATGATACCGGTGTCAACAAAAAAAGACGGAATTATATACAGCAAAATCTCCGGCGCGGACTGCTTTCCGTGCCGGAGTAAATATCATGGTTAAAATGTCTTTACAAGTTCCTTAAGGTATTCTCCGAAAGCGGCGCCGATTTCGGGGTGGCTGAGGGCGATTTCGCAGTTGGCTTTCATTATGCCGAGCTTGTTGCCCATGTCATATCGTTTGCCGTCAAAATCGTAGGCAAAGAGATTGCCGTTCTTTCCGAGGTCGGTGAAGATGTCGGTGAGTAAGAATTCTTTATCCGCAGGGGTGTTGTTTATGCCTTCCTCAATCATTCCGAACGCCTCGGGAGGAAGAATGACTCTGCCGAGAATCGAATACGGGCTCATAATCTGCTCGGGCTTCGGCTTTTCAATAATCTTATAGCAGTTCATCAGCCGCTCCTCTCCCTCAACGGGTGAAACATCGAGCGTGCAGTAAAGAGGAATCAGCTCCTCGGGAACCGCCTTGACGCCTACTATGCCTTTGCCGTATTTTTCATAAAGACGGCACATCTGCGCCGTGACGGGATTTTCATAGTTTATGATGACATCATCGCCGTAGAGAACCGCGCAGGGCTCATTGCCGACAAAGGATTTACCCGCGAGTATGGCGTGGGCGAGACCTTTGGTTTCCTTCTGGCGGATGAAATAGATGTTTGCGATTTCGGAGCATTTTTTAACCGACTCGTAAAGAGCCGCCTTTGCGGGATTCTTCGCAAGCTGCGTTTCGAGCTCGAACGAATGGTCGAAATGATCTTCTATCGCGCCCTTGCCGCGGTTTGTGATTATGAGAATGTCCTCAATTCCCGATGCCGCCGCTTCCTCAACGATATATTGAATGGCGGGCTTGTCAACGATGTTGAGCATTTCCTTGGGAACGGACTTTGAGGCGGGGAGCACTCTTGTCCCGAGCCCCGCCGCGGGAATAATCGCTTTTCTGACTTTCATAAACTCCTCCGTTAAAAATGATTTGCCGCGAATCCGGCAATATTTATAAATATTCCCATAATGACCTGATAGGTGAAATATCCGCAGATTCCGCTGAGTATCGAAACGCCGCCGCGGCGTGAAATCAGGAGATTGCGCATATTGATATCGCTGACTTCGTTGCCGAGTGTTTCGAAATCCCGCAGAATTTTGTTATAGTAAACTTTATTCGCTATGAGAGCGCAGATTATGTGAAGCAGAAGAAGAAATCCCAGAGTCGCGACCATCGGCCAGAAGCTTTTACGGGTGAATTCGTTCATCAGGTTGGTGAAGACGTCATAGGAGAGCGTACCCTGCTCTATCTGTTCGGAGTAGGGCCCGAATATATTGACCATTGTGTCGCTGACGCTCGATGATATCAGCCCGATACAGGCGCTGACAATCAGCAGGGGTATGCCTTCTTTATAGAGCTTCCTGAAGAAGAACCAGAGAGGTCCGAAGATGAACGCCGCCCAGTTGAACGAAAAGCCCTTTCCGCCCTCCAGGTTTTTGAACTTTGAAATGTATTTTGAGACATTTGTTCTCACATACATTGAAAGCTCGCCCGCGGTATGGCCGCCGATGATTTCAAACTCGTTGACTCCCGCCGCCGAGGCGTAGGGGTTGTTATACGGATTGTGAGGCGCCTGGTGCAGCGGAGCGCCGCAGCGCGGGCAGATTGCGTATTTCGCGTTTATCGTTTCCCCGCAGTAGGGGCAGTTTATTTCCGGCTCCGCGGGTTTTTCCTCAACGGGCACGGCTTCTTTTTCCGGCTCTAAGAGCAGGGCGCCGCATTCTTTGCAGTATTCGGCGTCGGGTTCGTTATCCGTGCCGCAGATGTGGCAGGTCTTTGTGCCCTCGGCTTTGAAGTCGGGGTTTCTTGAATTTGCTCCGGGTGTCCAGACAAAGCCGGTACCGTGCTTTTCAATGTTAATGCAGTGTCCGTTTTCCATCCAGCAGGAACGGTGCTGCGGTGTGGCGCAATCGGGGCAGACGACGATATCGTCATCCTCATGCATGTGTGATCCGCAGACCGGACACGGCAGATTTTCATATCTCATCATTATTTCTCCCGCAAAATATATTTAGTTTATAATATCATAATGTATTAGCTTATATATTAACCTATTGTAACGAAAATTGCAATTGTTATTCCGAAATAATTTGACTTGCCGGGCAAAAAAATCAATTAATTAACTTATTTACTGTTGACAAACGGTATTTTTGTGATATAATACAGCCATAATTTAATCCAAACCGTTGAGGCGGAGATAAAGGCGCGATACGCATTTACAGAGAGTCCCGTTGCTGGAAAGGGACAATAAACGGCGCGTCAAATGGACCGCTGAGGGTACAGTGAAAGGCATTGCCGAGTATTCTGTAACGTAGGGCTTACGTCAGTAGCCGGAGATATGTCAGTATCTCGCTGAGAGTACGAGTGTGAAAGCACCGTAAATCGGGGTGGCACCGCGAATGATTATTCGTCCCCGGCAGTTAAGAAATTAACTGCCGGGGATTTTTGCATTCAGGAGGGTTTATGAGGATAAGTATTGAAGAAATAAAAGAATACGCAAAGGATTATTCCTGCGTTCCGCTGACTGAGGAACTGCCGATGAATTATACGCCCGTCGGCATAGTCAAAAAGATAAGAACGGATTATTCCCACTGCTTTATGCTCGAATCCCGCGAAGATCCGGGCAGGATGGGCAGATACACTTTCATCGGGTTTGACCCCGGAGCGGAGATAACATGCAAGAATTTTCATATCAGGATTTCCGATGAAAACGGAGCTCGGGAGATTGACGGCAATCCCGAAAAACACATCAGGGAAATGCTGAGCAGATACAGAGCGCCGAAGCTTGAGGGATTGCCCCCGTTTTCGGGCGGACTCGTCGGATATTTCGGCTACGACTATGTGAAATACAGCGAGAAAACGCTTGACCTCGACGCCGAGGATGACGGAAACTTCAAGGATGTTGACCTGATGCTGTTTAACAAGCTGATAGCGTTTGACAACTTTGAGGAAAAAATGATAATTATCGTCAACATAATGACCGATAATCCGGAAAAGAATTATTATGAAGGCATTGAGGAAATAAAAAGAATCAGGAAGTTCATTGACACCGCGCCCATGGCGGAGCCCGAGCCGCTGAAACTTAAAACCGGGTTTATGCCGCTTTTTGACAGCGCAGAGTATGCGGAGATGGTTGAAAAGGCGAAGAGCTATATAAGGGAGGGCGATATTTTCCAGGTCGTTCTTTCAAACCGCCTTGAAGCCGAAGCGGAGGGCTCGCTTTTCAGAGCGTATGAAATTCTGCGTCACATCAATCCCTCGCCGTATATGTTCTGGTTTTCGTCGGACGATATCGAGATTGCCGGAGCGTCTCCCGAAACGCTCGTGAAACTCGAGAACAAGACCCTGTTTACCTATCCGCTCGCCGGAACGAGGCCGAGAGGCAAAACCGCCGCGGAGGATGACGCGCTCGAAAAGGAGCTGCTTGACGATGAAAAGGAGCTTGCCGAGCATAATATGCTTGTCGATCTCGGCAGAAACGACCTCGGAAAGATAAGCAAATTCGGCTCTGTCAGAGTCGAAAGCTTTCATAATATACTGAAATTCAGCCACGTTATGCACATCGGCTCAACCGTCACCGGGACAATACGGGATGACAGAAACGCTCTCGACGCGCTGAATTCCGTTCTTCCCGCAGGAACTCTTTCGGGAGCGCCGAAGATAAGGGCGATGCAGATAATAAACGAGCTTGAAAACAACAAGCGCGGTATTTACGGCGGAGCAATCGGATATATTGATTTCACGGGCAATCTTGACACCTGTATCTCAATACGGCTCGCTTATAAGAAAAAAGGTAAGGTTTATGTGCGCTCGGGCGCCGGGATAGTGGCGGATTCCGACCCCGAAAAGGAGCACCGTGAATGCATAAACAAGGCGATGGCGGTTGTCAAAGCCGTTGAGCAGTCCGCGGGGGAGGATGAAAATGGTTTTACTGATTGACAATTACGATTCTTTTTCGTATAACCTTTATCAGCTTATCGGCTCTGTCAATCCGGATATAAAAGTCATCAGAAACGACGAGATGACCATTGAGCAGATAAAAGCGCTGAATCCTGAGTTTATCGTTCTTTCGCCGGGACCCAAAAGGCCTGCCGACGCCGGAGTCTGCGTTGATGTAGCGAGGGAATTCGGAAACGGGACAAAGGTACTCGGCGTCTGTCTCGGGCATCAGTCAATCTGCGAGGCATACGGCGCGACGGTTTCTTACGCCAAGGAGCTCATGCACGGAAAGCAGAGCGAATGCGCCGTCAATACAGACGATCCGCTGTTCGCCGGTCTGCCCGGAAAAATCACGGTCGCGCGTTACCATTCGCTTGCGGCGATTGAGTCAACGATGCCCGCCTGCCTTGAAATAACGGCGAGAACGGATGACGGCGAGATAATGGCGGTGAAGCATAAAGAAAAAAGCATCTGGGGACTTCAGTTTCACCCCGAATCCGTTATGACCCCTTACGGGCCGCAAATAATAAAGAATTTTCTGAATATCGGATAAGGAGGATATTGCAATGATTAAAGAATTACTTGCCAAGCTTGCGGAAAAGAAGGATCTGACCTACGATGAGGCGAGGTCGGCGATTGATGAAATAATGAGCGGCGAAGTTCACCCGGAAATGACGTCCGCCTTTCTCACGGCGCTTGCGATGAAGGGTGAAACCGAGGAGGAAATAGCCGGAGCGGCTGAGGGAATGCGTTCCAAGGCGCTTGCGTTTGATATCGGCGGTCACGCCCTCGATATAGTCGGAACCGGAGGAGACAGGTCGAATTCCTTCAATATTTCAACGGTTTCCGCCCTTGTCGCGGCAACTGCCGGAGTTACCGTCGCAAAGCACGGCAACAGGGCGGCGTCTTCAAAGAGCGGCACAGCCGACTGTCTTGAGGCGCTCGGAGTCAGAATCGACTGCGAGCCCGAGGTGATGAAGAAATCACTGAAGGAGAACAACATCGTTTTCTTCTTCGCTCAGAAATATCACAGCGCGATGAAGTATGTCGGCCCCGTCAGAAAAGAAATCGGCATCAGAACCGTTTTTAACATCCTCGGACCTCTTACCAATCCCGGCAAGGCGGACAGAATGCTTCTCGGCGTTTTCAGTGAGGAATATGTTGAAAAAATCGCGAAGGCGCTCGTGAAGCTCAACATCACCGACGCGATGGTGGTTTACGGCACGGACGGACTTGATGAAATCAGCGCGTGCGGAGAAACAAAGGTTGCCGAAATCCGTGGAACCGAGATTAAATATTACACAATCTGTCCCGAAGATTTCGGATTCACGA
>JAFWRV010000156.1 GCA_017519685.1 Clostridia bacterium | reverse complement strand
GGAAGATTAAAAGATGCCCCGATTACGGCACTGTAAATACCGAATCGGGGCGATTATTAACAGCTATATTGTTTCGGTTTATTTGAAACGAACAGCCGGTTTAATTGCTGCCGCATTATTCTTCCGGTTCATCCTGATCAAACACGGCGGAAATATCTTTGATGATAACCTGGTCGCCGGTCAGCAGATATGTATCCGGGCTGCCGCAATGAGGGCATTTTTTGCCGAATTCGGTTGTCCGGTAGGTTTCGCCGCAGGCGCGGCAGTATGTCCTGCCCTCGATTATAATCATTTCAAGCTCGGCTTCCTGCAGATATTCCGTGCGCTTTTTAGCCCAGTTGAAAGCATCGAGGAACAGATCCGGCACGATGGTGCTCACTTCGCCTATTTCCATTGTAATTCCGGCAACCTTGAGAGCTTTATTGTCGGCGGCTATTCTATCCACCTGCTCAACGACATTCATTACTATACCGAGTTCGTGCATTTTATCAGCCTTTTTGCGCCTTTTTCCATTCTTTGCGCTTCTCGCGCATAATCTTCGCCTCTTCGGAGCCGGAGTTGGCAATTATCTTGCCGAGACGGGAAATCTCATATTTCATAAGGCCCGTCACCTTGTCCTCGGCTACGCGCATATCAGAGCATTTCGGATTGTCTCTGATAAGGTGAATGGCGTCAAACTGGCATTTTGTGGTGCAGAGACCGCAGCCGATACAGAGATTCGGGTCAACATAAGAAGCTCCGCATGAGAGACATCTTGCCGTTTCTGTCTTGACCTGCTCCTCGGTGAGCGTGAGATGAAGATCTTTATAAGACATTCTGTGATCTTCCGAATCATCCATGCCCGCTTCCTGTCTGCCGGCTTTGTCATAATCCGGGAAGGAAATATCGTCTTTATCAAGAGGAGTATAGGCGCGTCTGTTTCTGCCGATTGTCATATCCGCCTTCGGCCTTACGAAACGGTGAAGGCTCTCCGCAGCCTCGTGACCTGCGGCGATTGCATCTATAACGAATTTGGGACCTGTGTAAACGTCGCCGCCGACGAATATATCTTCCTCGGCTGTCTGATAGGTGAATTTATCCGCTACGGGATAATTGCCGTGCCAGAATTCGACCTTAGTGCCTTCAAGAAGCTTGCCCCATTCGATGGTCTGACCGATTGCAAATACAATCTTATCCGCCTTGACTTCGATAGTTTCATCTTCATCATATGCGGGAGCAAATCTGCCGTCGGCGTCATAGACCGAAACGCAGCGCTTGAATACGATTGCAGTTACCTTGCCCGAATCATCGGTGAGCACCTCTTTGGGTCCCCAGCTGTTGCAGATTTCGATATCCTCTTCGAGGGTTTCTGCTATTTCCTGCTTGGTCGCAGGCATAATATCGCGGGATTCAAGCGAGAACATCTTTACGCTTGAGGCACCGAGACGATGGGCGTTTCTTGCGCAGTCAACTGCAACGTTGCCGCCGCCGACCACTACTACGTCACCGGTGAAGTTTTCTCTCTTGTCATAGCTCTTACGCAGATATGAAACGGCTATATCCGTTCCCTCTGCGTCATCATTCGGTACGCCGGGGCGTCTGCCGCCCTGACAGCCGATAGCGATATAGAACGCTTTATATCCCTGCTTGCGGAGCTCGTCAATCGTGACATCCTCGCCGACATTGACGCCGCACTTGATTTCCACACCGAGTTTGCGCAGAACATCTATCTCGGCTTCAATAACATCTTTTTCGAGTTTATAGCTCGGAATACCATAGGTCAGCATACCGCCGGGAGCAGGATTCTTTTCGAATACGGTGGGTGTATATCCCATCTCCGCGAGGTAATAGGCGGCAGAAAGGCCTGCGGGGCCGCCGCCGATTATCGCAATCTTGTCATCCCATTTGCCGTAAACGGACTGAACAGTCTTTTCGGGCACATAGCGGTCTTCACTCCTGAGCTCGAGATCGGCTACAAACTTCTTGACCGCATCGATTGATACGGGAGAATCCACGAGACCTCTTGTGCAGGCGTCCTCACATCTCTTGTTGCAGACGCGTCCGCAGACTGAGGGGAAGGGATTCTCTGTTTTAATCATCGCAAGCGCCTCGCGGTATTTACCGTCGCGCGCGAGCTTGAGATATGCCTGAATAGGCACGTGAGCGGGGCAGGCCGCCTTACACGGTGCACTGCCCTGAGCGT
>JAFWRV010000155.1 GCA_017519685.1 Clostridia bacterium | reverse complement strand
TCACCGGCGGCAACGTTTAGTTGCCGCCGGCTTGATTATATTACGATTGTTTTATTCCGCTTTTTTGCTGTCGAGGAATTTGTAGCAAAGTGCCGCGATAACGCCGCCGACCAGCGGAGCGAGGATGAACACCCAGACTGAGCTGAGAGCGTCTCCGCCTGCGAAAAGAGCGGGTCCGAATGAACGGGCGGGGTTGACCGATGTGCCCGTGAAGTGGATGCCGAGAATGTGAACGAGTGTCAGTGAAAGACCGATTACAAGTCCCGCGACGGATGAATTCTCAATCTTTGAAGTTACGCCTAAAATTGCGAGAACGAATACGAAGGTGAGAATTACTTCGATTGCGAATGACTTGCCGATGCTTCCCTCAAACAGGGCGTTCGCGCCGAATCCGCAGTCCTTGCCGAGGAAAGGAATCATTGCCGCAGCGCCGGCGATTGCGCCGATAAACTGCGCCACAATGTAGCCGATGAAATCAACTACGCTCATTTTTCCGCTGACAAGCATAGCGATTGAAACGGCGGGATTGATGTGACAGCCGGAAACGTTGCCTATTGAATAAGCCATTGCGACTATAACAAGTCCGAATACGATTGCGACCGCAAGGTAATTCGCGGGCTCGTCACAGCCGATTGCCGCGGCGGTACCGCAGGCAAAGAAAACGAGAACGAATGTGCCGATACATTCGGCAACATATTTTTTGAGTGCTGACATAATATATATCCTCCTTAATCAAATAAATATACTCTTGCCTCATAGGGCTTGGTAACGAATTCATTCTTCGCAGGCTCAAGCACATCGTATGTGTTGATTACGAGTTTTCCGTTTGCGAGGTCGATTCCCTCCGGAGCCACAAACTTCACCGGGTCGGCGCTGAAGGAGCAGATTACAAGCAGCTTTTTGCCCTCGTAATTTCTCTCATAGACAAAGAGTTTGTTACTGTTTTTATAATACTGTTTAAAATCGCCGTATATGACAACTTCGTTTTCCTTGCGGAATTTTATCAGTTTACGGTAATAATGAAGCAGTGAATTCGGGTCTTTCTCGGCGGCTTCAACATTAATCTCCTTGTAATTGGGATTGATATTGAACCACGCCTCGTCGGCGGTTGTGAATCCCGCGTTCTTTTCCGCGCTCCACTGAACGGGAGTTCTCGCGTTTTCACGGTTAACCTGTGATGAGAGCTTGCAGAATCTCGCTTCGCTCATGTGAAGGATTTTATGAAAGAGATTATAGTTATTGAAGGTCATTACATCTTTGTATTCATAAAGATGTTTTATATCGATATTTGTCATACCGATTTCCTGACCCTGGTAAACGAACGGCGTTCCGCACTGGAACATATACATTGTAGCAAGCATCTTGCCGCTCTGTACACGGAATCTGAGGTCGCCGTATCTGTCAATGATGCGGGCGTGGTCGTGGTTTTCAATATAAAGCGCGTTCCAGCCGACACCGTACATCGCCTGCTGCCATTTATCCATTGTGTTTTTGAGCTTTGTAAGACTGAACGGAGTCTTGATCCAGTCGGTCACAAAGCAGTCACAGCTCATGTGGTCAAACGAAATGAGCATATCAAGCTTTTTGTTCGGCCCTTCGGAGCAGAAATCGACTGCGTCCTTAAGACTTGTCATCGGACCTTCGCCTACGCAGAAGCAGTCATACTCATTGAGAACCTGTCTGAATTCATCCAGATATTCCTCAAGGTGGGGACCGTGTTTATAGTGCTCGATACCGGTCGCGACGGGAAGCGGGAAGCCGTTGGGCAGTCCCTCTTTTTTGGAAATGAAGGTAATAACGTCCTCACGGAAGCCGTCAACTCCCATATCAAGCCAGAAGCGCATTATGCTCTTGACTTCCTCACGCACCTTGGGATTATCCATATTCAGGTCGGGCTGACCTTTGGCGAAAACGTGAAGATAATACTCATCAACGCTCTTGACATATTCCCACGCGTTGCCCTCAAAAACCGAGAGCCAGTTGTTGGGCGGTTTGTTTCCCTTGCCCTTGCCCCAGATATAATAATCGTGATAAGGATTGTCAACGCTCTTGCACGCCTCTTTGAACCACATGTGCTCTGTTGAGGTGTGATTGACAACGAGGTCCATAAACACACGCATTCCGCGTCTGTGAACCTCATCAAGTATCTTCTTGAAGTCATCAAGAGTACCGAACTCGGGGTTTATGTTTTTATAATCGGAAATGTCATAACCGTAGTCACAGTTAGGAGTCGGATAAATAGGGGAAAACCAGATGCCGTCAACACCCAGACTCTGAATGTAGTCAAGCTTACTGTAAACACCGGGAAGATCGCCGATTCCGTCACCGTTGCTGTCGCAGAAGCTGCGGCACCAGATCTGGTAAACCGACATTTCCTTATACCAGGTTTTCTTAATATCTGCCATTGACCTCATCCTCTCAGTATTATTCGGTAATTAAATCAAAGGGTTCGCTGTCGGGCTTATACTCGGGTGTGATTATGATTTCTTTTTCTCCGCCGGAGAAATCAAAATCGACGGGATTGAAAACACATTCCTCATACTCGCCCAGCACATTAATTGTACCATTATCGTTTTCAAATAGCAAGTTAATATTGCCGTCGGGAGCGGTGATTGTTTTTTCCTTTCCTCCCGAAGTGATTTTCACGCTGTCATAGGGCATAAGACTTGCGTCATATTCTATTGTTCCCCTGACGGTGTTCATTTTATATTTGGTTTTAAGCGCCGCCTCAACAGCGAGCTTCGCGTTGAGAAACGGATATTTTACAGTGTTGTCACGCAGATCGGTTATTGTTTTATCGGTATTTTCAAGAACAATCTTTTTCACTTCAGCTGCGCTCAGCGTCGGATTGATGCTCCAAACGAGCCCCGCGACAGCCGTTACCAGCGGAGCCGAAGCGGATGTTCCCGCCATATACGCATATTCTCCGTCAACATTAAGTCCGTAAAGAGAGGTGCCCGGCGCGACTATATCCACACGGTCACCGTAATTGGAATAGCTTGCAAAAGACAGACTGTTGCTGTTTTTATTGTTCTTTGCCGCTCCGACAATGATTATCCTGTCAAGTATATCGGCGGCGCTGACTTTAAAGCTGAGGGATTTGGCGTTTGAACTGTCAATCGCGGAAAAATGCCCGTTAAGAAGCGCAGGTATGGCTTCACCGTCGGCATCTCCGTTTCCCGCTGACTGAACAGCTAAGAAATCATATCCCTTTCCGAGAAGCAGCGAGATTATCCAGGAATACAGCATTCCGTCATATCTGTTACCTATGATATAACCTGTGTCATTCTGTTTCGCGCTGGCGGATGTACCGACGGAGAAATTGATGACCTTTGCTCCGGCTTTTACGGTACGGATAAAGCCGAATATAATGTGAAGATTTGTGTTCCATCTCTGATTTTCGGAAGGCTGCCAGTCAACGCAGACCAGGTCGCTGTCCTGACAGATACCGCAGACGCCTTCCCCGTTTTCTTTCGCCGTAATCAGGCCTGCGACGAAGGTGCCGTGATATTCTTTATTGTTGCGATTTTCTTCCCTGCTGTTCGGGAAAGAGATTTTTCCGCTGAGTTCTTTATGTTCAGTGTCAAATCCCGAATCAACGACGCCGAGTTTTATATGACTGAAATACTCGCTGTAATTGAACGCCTCTCTCGCGTTAATCGCCTCGAGATACCAGTTTCCGCCCGAGGGACGGCTCTCCGTCCATTTGCCTTCATCGTCAAACGGATCCGACGGTGTTCTGTCGGGCAAAGATGCCGTGAAAGGCACAGGGCACGCCCCGAGGACACAGTCATTGGCGGCGGTCAGTTTTTCGCCTAATTTTTCAATCTGCGAAAAATTCTTAAGGCCGCAGGAGGCGATATACATATTCGCGGGACAGCACCAGCCGAGAAGTCTGAGACCGTTATCGCGGAAGAGTCTGTATTTTTTATATACGCCGGTGTTATCCTTTATGAATATCATTATCAGGTTATTGTAAAATCCGGTCAGACCGTCTTCCGAGTTTACATCGTTCCTCCCGATACCGTCAATGAAACTGTCATTGATTGATTCCTCCGAGCACGGAATGCCGGTGATAACGCTCAGCACTCCGTCAACGGGATTAACCATAGCGGCGCCCGAAAATGCTGTTATTATCGAAAGTATGAAAGCAATAATCTTATCCATCATTCAACTCTCTTTCTTTTGAAATCAAACTCCGTCTGGGAAATAATGACTCCGGCGAACATTATCGCGCATCCGATAAGCGCCCTTGCTCCGAGCGAATCGTGCAAGACCAGCCAGCCGAAAATCAGGCTGAAAAGCGATTCCGTGCAAAGCAGAAGCGACGCGACGGTGGGCTCGGTATATTTCTGACCGTAAATCTGAAACGTGAACGCAAACGAGCATCCCATAATTCCCGAATAAAGAATCGGGAGCGCCGCTGAAACGATTTCACTGAAAACGGGCTTTTCAAAGATAAACATACATATAACCGAAAGAGAACCCGCAATCAGATACTGTCCGCAGGACAGAGTCAGCGTTTCGGTCTTGTCACAGAAATAATCTATGACAAGGATATGCCCCGCGAAGCAGAACGCGCATATAAGAGAAAACAGTTCTCCTCTGCCGACCGAAAAATCCCCGGGCATAACACAGAGCAGATAAAGCCCCGTGATGCCGAGAACAACGGCAATGCGGACATTGAGTTTCGGCTTCTTCCCGGCAAACAGTCCGAAGACCGGAACGAGTATCATATAAAGAGCGGTTATGAAACCGACCTTGCCTGCCGCAATATCAAATGAAAATGCGTGCTGCTGGATATTGCTGCCCGCGAAAAGGACAAGTCCGCAGATAACGCATCCTTTTAATGTTGTTTTTCTGTCATATTCCCTGACCGGTTCCGCAGCCGCTTTCTTTTTTCTTCTGCTGCCGGCAATCAGCACTGCCGGTATCATCACAAGTCCGCCGAGCAGAGTACGGATACCGTTAAAGGCAAAGGTTCCGATATGAGCGCCGGACTTCTGACAGACAAAAGAAAAACCCCAGATAACTGCCGCGGAAAGGCAGAAAAGAGGACCCGCCGCTTTTTTTAACGACAACGGAATCACCTGCCTTTGAAAAAACTGCCCGCCGTGGCGGGCAGTATAAGATTAATTTTATTCAGCCGGAGTTTCCTCTGCTGCGGGAGCTTCTTCCGCTGCGGGAGCTTCTTCATCTGCGGGAGCTTCTTCTGCTGCAGGTGCTTCCTCTGCTGCGGGAGCTTCCTCTGCAGGTGCTTCTTCTGCTGCGGGAGCTTCCTCTGCTGCGGGAGCTTCTTCTGCTGCAGGAGCTTCTTCTGCTGCGGGAGCTTCTTCTGCTGCGGGAGCTTCTTCTGCTTCAGGAGCTTCGGCGGCTTCCTCTTCAGCGTCATCACTTTCTTCCGAAGGAGGAAGGAGAGCGCGGATTGAAAGACTTACGCGTCTCTTGTCATAGTCAATACCTGTGATTTTGCAGGTTACCTTATCGCCTATTGAATGCTCGTCTTCGGGCTTGTTGATGCGGCGGTCGGCAATCTGGCTGATATGGATAAGACCGTCAATACCGGGAATAACTCTTGCGAAAGCGCCGAAAGTGGTAAGACCGACGATCTCGGCTTCGATAACGGAACCTTCTGCGTAGTTCTTCTTGAGTATTGCCCAGGGATTGTCTTCGTCTTTTCTGTAACCGAGGGAAATCTTCTTGTTTTCTCTGTCAAGCGACTTTACGAAAACTTCAACTTCCTGACCTACGGTGAATATTTCGGAAGGATGCTTGATTCTTCTCCAGCTCATTTCGGAGATGTGAACCATACCGTCAACTCCGCCGATATCTACGAACGCGCCGTAATTGGTGAGCGACTTGACTGTACCTGTGAAGGTCTGTCCTTCCGCGATGTTTGCCCAGAAAGCTTCCTCAGCTGCCTTTTTCTTTTCGCCGAGTACGGAGCGGATTGAACCGACCGCTCTCTTTCTGCGGGGATCAACATCAATGATGCGGAACTGAACGGTCTTCTTGAGAAGGCTCTCAAGATCTTCGCCTCTGTGCTCAGTGGCAAGAGAAGCGGGGATGAATACCATTGAGCCGTTTGTCGCGACGAGAACGCCGCCCTTGATAATTTCGGAAACGGTTCCTTCGAGAATTCTGCCGTCTTCCTTGGCGTCGATGATGTCAACCCATGATTTCTGAGCGTCTGCTCTTTTCTTTGAGAGAAGAACCGTGCCTTCGGCATCGTTTTTCTTCATGATTACAAGATTGATAACGTCGCCTGCTTTAAGTTCCTTTGCAGGATCGGCGTTTATGTCGTTGCTGTACTCGTCAAACGGAACAAGGCCTGTCAGACCGCCGAGAATGTGATTCTTGGGTATATCTACCTGAATCTCGGTCGCGGTAACACGCTCAACAGTGCATTTAACGACGGAATCGTCAACAAGCGCTTCGTCAAGAAGAGCGTCAAGATTCTCACTGTCAGCCGGCATAGTTGCAGAAGGCACCTCCTCTACCTGGATATTTTCGGTTTCTTTGATGTTTTCGGACATTGCTGAAAGTACCTCCTTAATTATTACGGAAGGGGTTGACGCCCCCGCCGTCACGCCTACCTCGGCGTACGCGGATAAATCTATATTTTTGAGCTCTTCGGCTCTTTCCGCCAGAAATGTATCACAGTTTTCCCTGCACACGTTGAAAAGCTTGACCGTGTTGGAACTGTGTCTGCCGCCCAGGACAATTACCGCATCGCATTTCTTTGATAATTCGTATGCTTCTTCCTGTCTTTTTCGGGTAGCACTGCATATTGTATCAAATATTTTTATATTTGTACAGTAAAAATTTAATTTTTCTTTATCTTTTTTCCATTCTTTTTCTGAAAAAGTTGTCTGTGAGACGGCTATTATTCTTTTTTTGCACAATTCAGGGTGCGAAGCAAATATTTCGTCAAGTTCTTTTTCAGATGAAAAAACGAAGGTTTCGCCTTTACAGCTTCCCCTTATTCCGATTACTTCCGGGTGATTTGCGTCGCCGGCTATGAGAACGGGGACATCGGGCGACGATTCATCGGACACTATCTCGTGGATTTTTTTGACAAACGGGCAGGTCGCGTCGCAGACGGTTCCTCCCGCCGAAACAATTTTTTCGTAAACCTCGGGAGAGACTCCGTGCGCCCTTATGATGACACATTCTCCCTCTTTGACCTCAGACGGATCGGATATCATCCTGACACCTTTTTCCGCAAGGTCTGCGGTAACGTCGGAATTGTGAATAACAGGTCCGAGAGAGCAGCATTTTTCATTTTCCTCAGCCGCCCTGTATGCCATATTTACTGCGCGGTCAACTCCGAAGCAAAAGCCGGCGGTATCGGCAAGTATTACTTTTCGCAATGACCTTCCTCCCAGAGTTCGGCTATCTTGCTCATAATATACTCGGACGCCTGTATCTGTTCTTCTCTTGTCGGCTCCTCGGAAAATCCGAGTTCCTCATAAGGTATCATTTTGCCGAATCTCACGGTGTATTTCGAATGCTTTTTAAGGCCGTCGCAGTTATAAAGAGAAACCGGCAGGACTCCGCACTTCGCGTTGGCGGCTATGGCGGCAACGCCTCTCTTGGGCTTGCCTAACTTTCCGTCCCTTGAACGGGTACCCTCGGGGAATATGCCCAGAATATAACCCTCCGCCGGAATTCTTTCGGCAAATCTGAAGGCGGCGCTGTCCGCTCCCCCTCTTGAAATCGGAAAGCCGTTAACCTTGGTGAATGCCCAGGCGGTAATGGGATTGTCCCAGAGCTCGCGCTTCGCCATAAAATGAAGCTGACGCTTTTTTATTCCGAGAGCGATAACCATCGGGTCGATGGCGTGAATATGATTTGCGGCAAGTATAAATCCGCCCTCCTGAGGAATGTTTTCCTGACCGACATATCTGATTTTGAAAAACATCCTGTTAATCATTCCGCCTAACGGCTTCAGAATATTATATGTACTGCCTTCCCTAAGGGTTTCATAATCAAACTGTTTACTCATCGAGAATCTCCTTTGCCGTTTCAATAATTTTACTTACCGACTCCTCAAAGGTAAGATAGCTTGTGTCTATTATAACTCCGTTCTCCGCAGGTTTCAGGGGCGCTATTTCCCTGTGAGAATCATTATAATCCCTTTTTTTCAAATCTTCAAGCACTTCGTCAAAAGAAACAGCGGAACCTTTTGCGATTAATTCGTCATATCTTCTTTTTGCCCTGATTTCAGGCGACGCTGTCAGGAAAATTTTAACCTGAGCGTCCGGAAGAACGACCGTGCCTATATCTCTGCCGTCCATAAGGCAGTTGTTTTTCCTTGCAATATCTCTCTGAAGGTCAAACAGAAAACTCCTGACGGCGGGTATTGCGGAAACATCCGACGCCGCCATCGAGGCTTCCGGAGTCCTGATTTCTCCGGAAACGTTTTCACCGTTGAGAAAAACCTGCTGTTCACCGTCAATGAAACGAAGTTCGACAGTCACCCCGGGAAGCATTTTTTCAATGTTTTCCGCGTCGCGGGTTGCGATGCCGTTTTTAAGGGCGTAAACGCCGACCGCTCTGTAAAGCGCGCCGGTATCAACATAAATGTATCCGAGTTCCTTTGCCGCGGCACGGGCAACCGTGCTTTTGCCTGCGCCCGCAGGCCCGTCAATGGCAATATTAACCGTCATAATAATCCTCCTGTATGCAGTTCATCGCGGCGAGGCGGCCGGTTGCAAACGCAATCTGAAGATTGAATCCGCCCGTATAGGCGTCAACATCTATTACCTCGCCCGCAAAATATAATCCTCTGATAAGTTTTGATTCCATGGTTGAGGGATTGATTTCTTTGACACTGACCCCTCCGCTCGTTATAATCGCCTCGTCAACGGGACGGAAGCCCGTCACCGTAACGGTAAGATTTTTAAGCAGCGACACAAGCTCCGTGCGCTGTTCGCGGGTAACCTGATTCACCTTGAGTGACATCGGGATGCCGCTGAGCTTCACTATTACGGGAACCAGCTTTTTCGGCAGAAGAGCGTCGAGGGCGTTTATGAAATTCTTATTTGTGTTTTCCGAAAAATCCCTGAGTATTCTCGCGTCAAGCTGTTCGGGAGTAAGGGCGGGTTTCAGATCAATCGATACCTTGTATCTCCCTTTTTCCATTTCCCTCATGTGAGCCGAAGCGCTGAGAATCAGCGGCCCTGACACTCCGAAATGAGTGAAAAGCATCTCGCCGAATTCCGAATATATTTCCCTGTTTCCTTTGGATGTGTCAATTATTTTAACCGTGACATTACGAAGCGATAGACCGGTAAGGTCGGTACAGAAGCCCTCGTGAATCTCGAGAGGCACAAGTGACGGAACCGGTGAAATTATTGTGTGCCCCGCCTGTTTTGCAAGCGTGTAGCCGTCGCCTGTCGAGCCGGTTGACGGATATGAAACGCCGCCCGTCGCGATTATCACCTTTCGGGCAGTCAGCGTCTCTCCGTCTTCGGTGACAACTCCTCTGACACAGCCGTCCTCCGTCAGAAGCTTCACGGCTCTGCCGTGTTTAATTACCGCGTTTTTCTTTACATAGTCGTGAAGGCAGTCAACTATATCCGACGCCTTGTCGGAAACGGGAAAAATCCTGTTTCCCCTCTCGACTTTAAGAGGCACTCCGCGGCTGACGAAAAAATCAACCGTATCGGAAGGCATAAATCTTGAAAACGCGCCGAAAAGGAATCTGCCGTTTCGGGGAACCGATGAAATCAGCTGCTGGACCGAATCGCAGTTGTTGCTTACGTTACAGCGGCCTTTTCCGGTTATCATCAGTTTGCGCCCCGGTTTTTCATTTCTTTCAAGCAAAACGGTTTTCACTCCGTTTTCGCCCGCGGTTCCCGCCGCCATCATTCCTGCGGCTCCGGCGCCTATAACTATTAACTCTGTATTCAAGGCTGATCCTCTCCGTGAACTCTGTAAACCCTGTATTCTTCCCAGATTTTTTCAAGTTCCTCGAGTTTCGCGTGAATCTCCTCTTTTCTCTCACCCGCGCTTGCCGCTATGAGAGCCGTCAGAAGACTCAGCGGAGCGACAAGAGAATAGACAAACGACAGCATACTGCTCTGGGCGAGAAGGAGATAATCGGCGTAAGCCGCGATAGGCGAAATCTCGCTGTCGGTGACGGATATTATTTCCGCTCCGCGCGATCTCGCGAATTTGAGCGCCTTTAGAGTACGGTTTGAATATCTCGGAAAACTGATTGCTATGCAGACATCGTCCTTGTCAATTCGAAGCATCTTCTCGAATATCTCGTTTGAAGCGGATGTATCAATGAAAACCGCGTCATAAATAAAGCCGAGATAAAACGCGGCAAAGCTTGCTATTGATGCGGCGGAACGCACGCCGAGAATGTATATTTTCTTCGCGTTGTTGATAGCTTCAACCGCGCCCGAAAAAGCGGACCTGTCAAGTCCGTCGAGTGTCTTTTTAATCATTTCAATATCGGTATTGAGAGCTGCTTCGACAAAATCGCCGCCGTATATCCTGTTTGCGGCTTCCATTCTCTGAACACTTGTAAGACGGCTCTTGACCGTTTCCTGAAGATTCTTCTGAAGATCCGGATAACCCGCGAAACCGATGTGCGCGGCAAATCTGACAACCGTGCTTTCGCTGGTTCCCACTGCCTGACCGAGTTCCGACGCGGTCATAAAAGACGCTTTCTCATAATCGGACCTTATAAAATCCGCGATTTTCTTGTGTCCCTTTGAAAGAGAATTATAATATAAATCTATTTTTTCCTGAATATCGGATGACAATTTGCACACCTTCATTTTAAATAATGCATAATTTCTCGCATATTTTACTACAAAAGGTAAAATAATGCAAGATTTATTTCATAAATTGCACTTTCGAAAAAAATGATTTGTTAATTTTTGCTGCCGTCTTGTAATTTACATTGTAATTTGTTATTATAAATAAAATACATTAAACAAAGGAGTCATACTATGTTTTGTCCCGAATGCGGAGTTAAATGTGAAGACGGAATGAAATTCTGCACGTCATGCGGAGCAAAGCTCATCGTGTCTTCAGCAGCGTACACAAAGGAAACGCCGCCCGAGCCGGCTGCGGATGAGGTTCTTCCTCCTCCCGTTCAGACCGCGCCCGGTTTTCAGCAGGAAAGCAATGCGGCATACTCCCCTTACGCCGCGCCCGGCACGGAAATGGCAAATCCGGGACCGGCGCCCGTGTACGAAGAGAATCAGAACATCTTCCCCGGCGGAGAAACAAAATTCTGTATTCACTGCGGGCAGCAGATTCCCGCGCAGGCGGTTGTATGTGTCCATTGCGGATGCAGCGTCGCTGAGGAAACGCCGCAGACAAAAGCACCGGCGTCGAATGATGAAACTCTTGCGCTGATAGCAAAGATTTTCCTTGTTATCGGATGTCTCACAATCGGCTGGCTTCTAATTCCTCTTATCTGGTGCCTTCCCATTACAATAAGCATTTTCGGCAAGCTTAACAGAAACGAGGAAATCTCAACCGGTCTTAAAGTGGCCGCGCTGATTTTTGTCAGTCCCATTTCCGGAATTATACTGCTTTGTATGAATAATTAAAAGCGGCGCCGTAAGCACACAATATAATTTATATTTCCCGGTAAAAACATAAATCAAAAAGGTCTTCAGGATTGCTCCTGAGGACCTTTTGAATATTTTGTCTGTTAGTAGTGCGTGAAATTATAATTATTTACTTTTTATGATTCTTTTGTTATAATAAATTGATAATCTCAAAGGAGAGTTACTAATGGCCACTTTTAATGAAGATACTCGTGTTAAAATTCCGGCTACGATACAGTTTATGCGTATCGGGTATGACTATCTGTCTTTAAAAGATATTATTATTCATCACTCAACCCGAATTGCCGTTGATGTTTTCAAAGATTCAATAGAAAAGATAAACGACGTTTCTCTCACAGGAGAAAAAGTTGTAAAACTTATCGAAGAAATTGATGCTCTTATCCGTAACAATGATATGGGCAAGTCTTTCTATAAACGCCTCATCAGTCCGGTTGACGGAGAATTAAGACTCATTGACTTCGATAACATTGACAACAATTCTTTCGGTGTGGTTGATGAATTATTTTTCTGCCCCGAATCCAAAGGTTCATTCAGACCGGATATAACCATATTGATAAACGGAATTCCTCTTGCATTTCTTGAGGTGAAAAAGCCTAACAACGAAGGCGGCATACAAGCAGAATTCAAGCGCATGCTCAATGACAGACTTTCTGTTCCTGAATTCAAAAAGTATATTAATATGCTTCAGATAGTGTCGTTCTCAAACAACATGGAGTATGAAGAAGACGCTGACGAAATAATATCTGCCGAAGATATTAAAGCCGGTTCCTTTTACACTACGCCTAACGGCAATAATACTAGCTTCTCATATTTCAGAGAAGAACAAAAATACACCGGCACCTATGAGGATATAACAACCGATACAATAGCTTATGTTCTCAAAGATAACCATTACAGTCCTTCCGTAATGGAAACGCCCGAATTTCAGACAAACCTCGATGTCAACACTCCCTGCAACCGCTTTGTTACAAGCTT
>JAFWRV010000154.1 GCA_017519685.1 Clostridia bacterium | reverse complement strand
TTGATTCCGTTATGACCGCCGTCTGTTCCTTTGCGTCTGATACGGATTTTGCCGCAGTCAAGCGAAATGTCATCAAATATAACGATGATTTTCTCGGGCGGAATCTTGTAGAATGACGCCGCCTCGCGGATGCTCTGCCCGCTTTCGTTCATAAACGTCTGCGGCTTGAGCAGCAGGCATTTGTGCCCGTTTATATCGGTGACGGCGGTAACTGCCTTGAACTTAATCTTGTTGATTTTAATGTTATATTTATCGGCAAGAATATCCATAAATATGAAACCGGTGTTGTGCCGTGTCGCCTCATATTTTGAGCCGGGATTTCCGAGCCCGGCGATTATGTATTCGGGACTGCCGGTTTCGGTTCTGCGCCTGAAGAAAAAGCTCATTCAGTCGCACGCACCTTTGCAAATGACATTATATCGTCGTTGAAATCCTGCTCAAGGTCATCGGGAACACTGCCGTAGCCGATTTCGATATTGAGCTTCTTGACCATTTCATAAACCTCTTTGAGAGAGGGGTCGCTGTTATGGATAAGCACGGGAACGCAGAGCTCGGTGTCGGTGTTGCCGTTGACAACCTGGAATGTGCCGTCAACCGCGCCTCTGATAAAGATACCGTTCTTGCCGACGTCTTTATTTCTGATTTTGAAAATGGCTGTGTCGTTTTCGGTATTATTGTGAACGGTGATGAAAACGTTAAACGCGAGCCATTCCTCGGGATGCTCAAGCATATTGTCAGCGGTCTTTTTATCCATTCCGTAATAGTTTACAAACTCATTGCCGTATCTTTCGGGATACTTGTCAACGTAATCAAACATTGCATCATAGAGTGTGAAATCGCTGAAAGTCGCGGTAACCGATACTTTATCTTCGCCGCCTTTTTTTTCCTTGGAAAAATACAGACATACGCCTGTTATCGCGCCGGCGACAACAACCGCCGCAATAATAATACAAATAATCTTTTTCATAAAATTATCTCCTGAACATATTTATATTCTTCATTATTATGCCACAAAATCAAATAAAATACAACATTATCGGGATAAATTCACTCAAAATTCACAATTTAATAACGCTTGACAAAAATCGCGCCCGATAATACAATTATTACGGTGATTTAATGAAAAAATACCTGCCTTTCTTCAGGGGAAACGGATATAAATTCATCCTGGCTCCCCTTTTAAAAATGTCGGAGGCGACGCTCGAGCTGATTGTGCCTCTGATAATTGCCGATATGATAGATAACGGCATCGCGAACTCCGACAAATCTTACATAATAAGGATGTTTATCCGCCTGCTCATTCTCGGGATTTCGGGTATGGCGGTTTCCATTACCGCGCAGTATTTTGCCGCGAGCGCCGCGGTAAACTTTGTCAAAAAACTCAGGCACACAGTCTATGAAAACATCCAGAATATGAGCTTTTCCGGGTTTGACAAAAGCGGCTCCTCAACTCTTATAACACGTATGACAAGCGATATGGACAGCATCCAGAGCGGTATCAATCTGACTCTGCGCCTTCTGCTGCGCTCGCCTTTTGTGGTAATCGGCGCCTGCGTTATGGCGTTCACGGTTGACGCGAAGGCGGCAGTCAGTTTTGCCGTTGCGGTACCTCTGCTGAGCATAGTTGTCGCGGCAGTCCTTTTTCTGACTCTGCCGTTATACGCGAAAATCCGTTCCGCCCTTGATTCGCTCCTTACGCTTACAAGGGAAAACGTTACCGGAGCAAGAGTTATAAGAGCGTTTAACATTGAGAAAAAACAGATTGACTTATTTGACAGACAAAACGGTTTTCTGACGTCACTTCAGGAAAAAACGGGCAGGATTTCATCCCTGCTCAATCCCGTGACCTGCATAATCATAAACGCCTCGGTTTCCCTGCTCATCTTTCTCGGAGCGAGGCGCGTCAATATGGGAGCAATCTCCTGCGGCGCGGTTGTCGCGCTCTATAATTATATGTCGCAGATTCTTGTGGAGCTTATCAAGCTTGCCGACCTGACGGTAACGCTCACCAAATCCGTCGCGTGCGCCAAGAGGGTTTCTCCTCTGCTTGAAAAAGAGCAGGTTTCAAAGAATTCCGTTGAGGATAAGCAAAGCGAAAACTACATTGAATTTGACGGCGTTTCATTCGCCTATCCCGGCGCGGGAGGCCTTTCGCTTGAGAATGTTTCATTCACTGTCAGAAAAGGTGAGCGTATCGGTATAATCGGCTCGACGGGCTCGGGAAAATCAACTCTTCTCAAGCTCCTCGCGGGCTTTTATCCACCGACATCCGGCAGCATTTTCCTCAACGGTAAAAACATTGAAAACATCTCTCCGGAAGAGCTCAGGTCAAGGATTGCCTTCACCGAGCAGAAGCCCGTCATATTCAGGGGAACGGTCCGCGAAAATCTGACTGTCGGCTCTGAAAACCTGACGGATGAGCGGCTGATTTCCGCTCTGAAAAACGCCTGCGCCTATGAATTTGTCTCTCAGAAAGACGGCTTCCTCGATGCAGTTACCGAGCAGAACGGAAGCAATTTTTCCGGCGGTCAGCGGCAGCGCCTCGCGGTCGCGAGAGCGCTTTCAAAGAAAGCGGAAATTCTGATTCTCGACGACGCTTCAAGCGCGCTCGACTACCTGACCGATAAAATGATGAGAGAAGCAATCTCCGCTCTCGATTATTCCGCGGTATTCACGGTTTCACAGCGCACCGGCTCGGTTTCGGACTGCGATAAAATCATTCTGCTCGAAGACGGCAAAGCGACTGTCGGCACTCACGCTCAGCTTCTTGAAACCAGCGAAACCTACCGTGAAATCCACTTTTCACAGTTTGAAAAGGAGGATGAAGCGGTATGAAAATTTCAAGAAGAGAAACAGTAAGAAAAATCCTTCACTATACCCGGAAGCACAACGCCCTGATAGTTGTTTCACTGCTCCTGTCGCTTGTGTTCACCGGATGCAATCTTTATATACCCGTCCTTGCGGGCAAAGCGATTGACTCAATCGCGGGAAAAGGCGAAGTCGATTTCGATTCGCTTAAAAAGGCGCTCGCCGGGATTATTGCCGTCGCCCTGATTTCGGCTGTAACGCAGTGGATTGTCAG
>JAFWRV010000153.1 GCA_017519685.1 Clostridia bacterium | reverse complement strand
TCCTGAATAAGTTTATTGTAATCATCCTGAACAGGTTTTAATTCTTCAATAACAGCTTCAGCGACTTTAACTTTGAAATCGCCGTAGCCTTTTCCTTCAAACTCTTTTTCAATTGCGTTGAAATCAAGACCGGTGCAGCAGGAATATATTGACATAAGATTATTAATGCCGTCTTTTCCTTCCGCGTAACGGACGCACGCCTCGGAATCGGTAACTGCCGATTTGAATTTTTTCAATATAACATCCGGCGTATCAAGAATTGAAATTGACGCTTTGGGATTCGGGTCGCTCTTTGACATTTTCTGAGTAGGATCCTGAAGACTCATTACCCTTGCGCCGATTTTACCGATATACGGCTCGGGCAGAGTAAACGTCTCCCCTCTTATATTATTGAATCTGTCCGCTATATCTCTCGCGATTTCAAGATGCTGTTTCTGATCCGCGCCGATAGGAACGTAATTTGCCTGATAGAGAAGAATATCCGCCGCCATAAGAACGGGATAATCAAACAGACCGACATTGATATTATCGGCGTGCTTCGCGGATTTATCTTTAAACTGTGTCATTCTTGACGCTTCACCAAACATAGTGTAGCAGTTCAGTATCCACGCGAGCTCGGCGTGAGCGTGAACATGACTCTGAATAAACACAATATTTTTATCGGGATTCAGCCCGATTGAAAGAAGAAGAGCAAACATTTCAAGACTCTGCGCGCGGAGCTTGGCGGGTTCGGGATGAACCGTCAGGGCGTGGAGGTCCGCCACAGCGTATATGCAGTCATTATCTTCACTCATTAATTTCCAGTTTTTAAGCGCGCCGAGATAATTTCCGAGAGTCGGAACGGATGTCGGCTGTATGCAGCTTAAAACTATCGGTTTCTTTTCTTTGCCGTCCATATTATTTCCTCATTTCAGCCGCTGTTTCGGCAAGTATTTTTATACCTTTGACAATTCCTTCATCAGACGGAGTTGAAAAATTTAATCTGATATAGTTACAGGTAGCTTCCGTATCGATCAAAAAAGCTGTTCCCGGAACAACGGAAACACCGTTTTCCGACGCTTTTTTGACAAAAGGAATCATTTCAAATTCATCATTGAGTTTTGCCCAGACAAATAATCCGCCTTCAGGCCTGTTAAACGTCAGATAATCGCTTAAATACTCATCCATTGTGTCGCACATAAGGTCAAGTTTTCTTTTGTAAATGACTTTATTCTTTTTGACGTGTTCATCAATTTTGCCGGCTTTGAGCCATTCATATACAATCAGCTGTGAAAGCATCGCGGTATGAACATCCTGTGTCTGCTTTGCGACGGTAAGCTTTGCCGATATTTCAGAAGGAGAAACAACAAAACCTACTCTTATTCCGGGTGCGATAACCTTTGAAAACGACCCCGCATAAATAACAATACCGTCGGTATCAAAGCTCTTTATTGACGGAATATCCTCGCCGGCAACACGCAAATCACCATAAGGATTGTCTTCAAGAATCAATACTCCGTATTTCTTTGCGAGCTCATACAGCTTTTTCCTTTTTTCAAGCGACATTGTGGCGCCCGTCGGATTCTGAAAATTGGGAATGGTATAAATGAATTTTGCGTTTTCGGCAGTCTTGAGTGTTTCTTCAAGCGCTTCCATATTCATTCCGTCGCTTTCAACGGGAACACCGGCAAGCTTTGCGGCAACAGATCTGAAGCAGTTAAGCGAACCGATAAATGACGGATCCTCGCATATTACGGTATCGCCGGGATTCAAAAAGCAATGTGAAACAAGACTCATAATCTGAGTCGCGCCGCTGACAACAATTACGCTGTCATTCTCATTTCCGACTTTATAACGGTTATGCGCGAGTTTTGTCAGCTCATCAATAAGAGGAGCATAACCTTCCGTAACGCCATACTGTAGAGCGAGTATCGGCTCTTTTTCAAGAATTGACGCAGCTATTTGCTGTATGTCGGAAACGGGAAAAGCGTCGGGAGCGGGATTTCCCGCGGAAAGAGGAATCGTATCCCCGGAGTTTTTTAATATTTCCCTGATAGCGGACGGCTTAAGTTCAGCCATCCCTTTTGAAAAATTGTATTTCATATTATTACTCTCCTATTGAAAAATAAAATTTGATATGATAGTATTAATTCATCTGAGGTGAATTAAATGGGTTATAAATACGACGCAGTCTTTTTTGATTTTGACGGAACAATCGCAGACACCGCAAAGGGAATATACGCTTCTGTTGACTACGCTTCCGATGCTATGAATCTTGAAAGAACCGATGAAGCGGGTCACGAATATTTTGTCGGGCCGCCTCTCACGGAATCGTTTGAAGTAATATTCGGCCTTCACGGTGAAGATGTGGTAACAGCTATCAAAAAATACCGTGAATATTATGTTCAGGGAGGAATGTTTAAACTTGAATTCTATCCCGGAATACTCAGTTTTCTGGATGAACTGAAAAAAGCGGGAATAAAAACCGCTGTATGTTCAAACAAGCCGTCGGTATATGTAAATAAAATATTGGAAAACTACGATATAAAAGATAAGTTTGATGTTATATCCTGCCCTATAAACGACACCGCTGATGAAACAAAACAGGTAATGATAACAAACGCTTATAAAGCGCTTAATGTTGATAAATCAAAAGTCTTGATGCTCGGAGACCGTTATCTTGATATGGAAGGCGCGGTATCGGCCGGAGTTGACGGATGCGGCGCCGCATACGGTTACGGCACTCCCGAAGAGCTTACCGAAGCGGGAGCAAAATACATTGCTTCTTCCGTTAATGACGTGAAAGCAATCGTTTTCTCACAGGAAGATAAATAACCATAAACATTATAAAAGCGCAAACAGAAAGTATCAGCGCTGCGTTATCCGGCAGTATTGTTGCT
>JAFWRV010000152.1 GCA_017519685.1 Clostridia bacterium | reverse complement strand
AGCCAACAACACCCACTGCTCCGTTTCGGCCTTTTTCTGCTTGCGGACAGCATTGTCAATCTCACGCAGAACGGCGAGACGGTGGACATCTGTTTTACACAGTTTTGATATTCTCTCAATACCCGATGTCAGAATGACAGCGATATCGCTCATTCCGGCATCGGTATTGTATTGCCCGTGCCTGCCGCGCTTGTTGGCGGCACTGAGTATTTTCGTTACCGCTCTGTTATATGCCGTTGCAGTTTTGGATGCTATATCCATAATCTTTGCTATTTCATCTCTTCTTACACCTTTGATTTTGCTGTAATCAATGCCGGGCAAATCGGAGAAGAATTTGCCGTTTTTGCTTCTCGGAGTTTTATCGGCGCAGGCTTCGTTATAGAGATATGCCATCGGTGAGCGGCACTCATAGTTTTTATCCTGCTCTTTCGGTTTGCCGCTTGAAATGTTGATATATCTCCAGAATTCAGGCTCATTGAAATACTCGCCGAATATGCCGAGATATTTCGCTTTGAGTTCATCAAGAACGGAATCAACATCAACCTTGTATATGCGCTTTGCTTTGTCAATTTCGGTATTAGAGAGAACCGCAAGAATGCAGATATCTTTATATAATTCATCGGGCGAGATTATGGAAATATCGGGTGTGTTGATAATTGACCAGTAGATTGTATTCAGCTTCTGAGAAAGATTGACTATTTCACCGATTTTGTTTTCACTGATAAGGCGGTCAATTTCGGCAAGCGATTTGCCTTCCGCGGGTTCAAATTCAAGCCTGTTGTAGGGTAACAAGAATTCGCCGTAGTTTCTGTCTGCTGCTTTTGTAAGGATCTTGTCGTCTGTTACAAGCATTGTATCCGAATCATAATCGCAGCCGTTCAGTCTGTGCTGAATCGGGCTGTCAAGAGCATCAACACAAACTATATTCTCTGTAAGATTGAAAAAGCGTTTATATTTTAAAGGACAGTTATCGGCAACAGTTATATTTCCCATTGTAATATGCGGGCTTCTGATACAGAGAATCTTTTTGCTTGTATTAAAGAAACCGGAATAGATAACTCCTTTCCCTGCCTCTACCGCTTTGTGTCCCGACTCTGCGGCCAAACGCATATATCCGTCGCGGATACAGCATTTAAGCAGCTCCTGACAATTACCGAACAGCACGGCATTGGTTCCGTGAACAAGAAGCTTGCCCTGCTTAACCGAATTGTTGATTTCTCTGATAATATCGTTTCTGAAGCCGTAATACATCTTCGTTTCCGCAAATTCTGGATATTTATCCAGAATCTCCGAAACAAGTTTCTTTTTATACAGCAGAGGATTGAATTCAAGGTCGGAATCGTCTGAACGGAATTCGTCAAGGTAATATTTCATTCCCTGATAACCGGCGCGAATATCGTTTTTCAGTTTGTTTGCAGGTTCAATAAGCTTTTTGGCTTCTTCTTCGGTTATATTGATTGTATTAATGAGCTGATAACTGGTGCGGACGTACTGACCTCCCATATATTTGGTTGGTTTCTCACTTTTAACTATTCCGAATTTTTCTCCGCCGTCATTGTATAACTGGCCTATCCAGTATAAAATGATATACGGCGGTTTGCCCGATAACATTTTGTAAAACTTAAGGCTTGTATCGGTGACAACCATTTTTATCTGTGAAATATCCTGTGCCAATGTCAAGCCCTGGAGCTGAGAAACTTCAGTAATCTTATTATATTTAAACCACTCCTGCAGTTTTGTGTTAAAAGCACAGGACTTAAACCAGCGGTTGCGAAGAAGCATCATTCCTTTATCGCTTCTGCTGGCCTGCTCAAATACGGATTCATCGAGTAACGCTTCACCGTCCCAGAGAACAGTAGGGATATTAAAAACAGTTTTTTCTTCTGCTGTTACATTTTCGTTTTTATTCTCAACACAGATTGTGTTTGCATAAGTAGTAAATTTAGCGTCCGGCAAAAACAGAATTGATTCAAGCGGGATTTCAACTGTATCTTCTATGGTGCTCAGAGTCAGAGCCGTATATGCTTCGTGAGCAACGGGATCCGATATGAGCGTTAGACCGTATTCTTTCAGTTCCGCATCTATTTTTGAACTACCCGGACTGAAATCGCTCCAGGCCATCATTTTTTTGTACATCTTTTTACGGATGAAATAGCACTTGCCGACGCGGCTCATACCTGCGCTGCGCTTATACCTGACATATTCAACCGGTTTGCCTTTAGCGTTGAGCATAGTAAAGCCCTTATCATAGAGCCTATCTCTCAAATCAGCAGTAGACAGTATTGTTTTTGCCTGCTTGAATGTATAGCAGTTATTATCTGTATCAAATCCGAAATCGCGGCAACCGACGGGAAGATTATTATTTGATACAGGGACATAGGCTATCACGGCGAGTATTTCATCACCGTTCATGCAGATATAATCCGTTATTTCATATTTATTACCGAGTGAATCAATAACCCAGCCGATTTCATAACGGCAACCGGCTTTGACATACAGCTTGCCTTCGCCGTTATATCCTTCGACTTTGCCGAACACATTGTATTCTTTATATGTGGAATCAAAAGAAACGCTTATTAACGCATCGGAGTATCTGTTATCATTTTGAACCGAGTAAAACAATTTTACCCTAAAAGCCTCTTTATATACCGATTCCAGTTTTTCAGTTTCAAGGCAGTATTTCAGCGCACCGCTGAAAAGAGCAGTGTTCGGCTTGTATTTTTCATTTCCTTTTGAGTCCTTGACTCTTTCATACAGTTTCAATCCGCTGCCGGAATCGTTAAGGCGCCAGATAACCGACGCATCAAGCATTGGGATTTTGTATGAATGCTCACGGGCAAACTCTTTTGAATCTTTCACTGAAATCACTTCCTTCCCTAATATTCCATTATGTAGTATAACATAAGTAAAGTCCAAAAATATGGACAATAAAATTCCCTGCCGAAAAATTTCCGCAGGGAATTAACAAGTTGTTATGATGAAACAAAAGAGCCTAAATTATTCAATCATTTTGAAGTATTTAAGTGCATCGGTAATTGCTTTTTCTTTTTCGGGAGTGCAATTGGGCTGTCTGGAGTTTTCGGATTTGGGATGGTTATAATTCTGTCTTTCAATGATACCATACTTCTGTTTAATCTGAGCAATATTTAAATGAGAAACTTTCAGCTTATATTTGCTGTAAACATAATTTTTTATCTCTTGATATGTTGCTTTTGCTTCAGCAGCTGTCTGATCAAATTCGTCGAGATTTATTTCAATATCAACAGTGAATTTGGGCTTTTGTTGGGACAAGAGCACCACCGTCTCTATATGGTGAGTATGCGGAAACATATCGACGGGAGTGATTTTTTGGGCCTTGTATTTTTTTGTTATCAGCCGCAGGTCGCGGGCGAGGGTTTCCGGATTGCAGCTTATGTAAACGACTTTTT
>JAFWRV010000016.1 GCA_017519685.1 Clostridia bacterium | reverse complement strand
TTCCCTGAAAAGCAAGGGCTTTTTTCTCTCTCCCGCAAGATGCTTCAGAGTAAAATCGGATACATAAATTTTTTTCATAAGATATTCCTCCGGAAATAATAGATAATAAAAACCCGCAGAGCGTATTTGCCCTGCGGGATGATCTTCAAGACCACGGTACCACCCGTATTGCCGCCGAAAAGCGACCTCTCATAAGGCTCAGACAAGCCCCTGACCTGTAACGGGATCACCCGGAATTTCCTATGTATTCAGAAATTCGGCTCCGATACGAGACAGCAATTGCGGATTCTTACCGTCTTACACCTGCCGACGGCTCTCTGAAAAGTTTGCCGGAATTGCTTAATATCATCGCTGCCTTTTGACTATGTGACTAATAATATATCCGATAAAACCCGATTTGTCAAGAAAAAAATTCAGATGATACTGTACAAGCGGTACAGTTTATGATAAAATATATGCCGTATATTTATGAAAAGGAATAATGCTATGAAAAAAGCAGTCATCCGCGGAATATCCGCAGGGCTTGTTATTCTGATACTTGCCGTTCTCGGCGGATTTATCTTTGAAAAAATGAATACTCTTGATTCAAAAGACTCCGCCGGCATATTGCGCGGCGAGTTTTCCGCGGAAATAAAATCAGCGAGAGCCACCCGTACCCCCGAAGGCGAAACACTGCTGATTGTCACCGTTGCGTTCGGTAACAACAGCAAAGGTAATCACGCGTTTTCAAGCGTAATCAAAAGCACGGCTTTTCAGAACGGCGTTGAGCTCGACCGCGATTTCCGCAACGGCACTTCTTCATATAAATACGAAGAAAGAGACCCGGTTTATGACGAAAAAAAGCAGCTGAGAAACGTTCAGCCGGGTTACACTTATGACGTTGACATCGCCTTTGTCCTGCTCGACAGATCAAGCCCCGTTACCGTTGAATGCAGAAGGACCTGGAGTTTCCTGAACAAAGACAAGGTTTCAAAAACATTTGATATCGGAAAGCTCGTCTGACGGTTTTAATAAAACTCTTGTAATAAGCGGAAATATTTGTTATAATATATTTTACATTGCAGATTATTGCTGTTAAGGAGATGACCTTATGGATCCCATCAAAGTAGATTTTTCAAAAAAAGATTCAGGCGGCCAGAAAGAAATAGTCATTCCCCCCGAGGGAGCGACGCTCAAGAAAATCATAAGTCTTATACTGACTTTAATCACGGCGGCTGTTGCGTTCTATATTATGCTCCCCGCGCTTAATCCCAAGGATTTCAATCTTTATGTATATATCGCGATTGTTGCCGTATCCTATGTCGTTTTCAACGGCATACTCTGCCGCGTCGGCTCCAAACCCGAATACACCCCCTATGTCAAGAGAAGGGCGATTGTTCCCGGGATTATCATCGGTATTCTCGCTCTCTGCGTAGCCGTAGGTTATCTTGTCGGCTGCCAGTTCTTCCGCGCGTCAAGCTACAGCAAGATTATCGACGTCAGGACCGACGGCAATTTCTCCGAGGAAATCGAGGAAGAGGACGCCGCTTCGTTCAGCGCGATTCCCCGTCTTGACGAAAGCTCAGCGACCCAGGTCGCGACCAGAGCGCTCGGCTCGCTCAGCGAAATGGGCTATGTTTCGCAGTTCACGGTTTACAGTGAAAACACACAGATTAACTATCAGGGCACACCCGTCAGGGTCGCTCCTCTCCAGTACGCGAATATTATCAAATGGTTCTTCAACACCCGCACAGGTTTCCCCGGCTACGTCATAGTCGATATGGCGAATGAAAGCGCGGAATTCAAAGAGCTGACTAACGGAAACATCCGCTACTCACCCGCGGAGCATTTCAACAAGCTCCTCAAACGCCATCTGCGTTTTGACTATCCCTCTTATCTTTTTGCAGACGCGACATTTGAAATTGACGACGAAGGCAACCCCTATTGGATCTGCGCCCGCCATGACAAGACAATCGGTCTTTTCGGCGGTACCGATGTTATCGGCGCGGTCATTATGAGAGCGGACAATGACTCAGGCGAAAGCAAGTATTATGATATCGAAGAATTCAGAACCAATCCCGAGCTTCAGTGGATTGACAGAGTCTATGACAGCGACCTGATTGTTGAGCAGTATAATTTCTACGGAAAATACGGCTCCGGTTTCTGGAACTCAATTCTCGGCCAGAAAAATGTTGTCAAGACCACAAGCGGATATAACTATATAGCGAAAGACGACGACGTCTGGATGTACACGGGTATCACCTCGGTCACCTCCGACCAGTCCATCACCGGTTTCGCCCTTGTCAATCAGAGAACAAAGGAAGCCATCTTCTACTCCGTCACGGGCGGTACCGAAAATTCGGCGCAGCTTGCCGCGGAAGGCAGAGTCAAGGACCTCGGCTACACCGCGACATTCCCGCTGCTTCTCAATATCGGCGGCGAGCCGACCTACTTCCTTTCTCTCAAGGATGTCAGCAGCGGCAGCAACATCGTTCAGCAGTACGCGCTTATCAACGTCAAGCAGTATAACAATAACAAGATGGGCGCGAACGGCACGGATATAGCAAAATGTCTCGCGAGTTATGTTGACGCGCTCAAATCCGGCGGCATTGAAGTTGATATCAATCCCGAAGACGTGGTTGTCAACGACAGCACTCAGACCGATATCAAATCCGGCGACGAAACCGAGCAGCCCGCGGGCGGCAATACCGCGGCCGGCAAGGTCACCGATATCAGAACAGCGGTCAAGGGCGGCGAAAGCTACTATTATATCAAGCTCGACTCGGGTGACAGCTACTATGTGATTTCCGCGTCGAAGGCGGAGGATGTCGTCATCCTCAACAAGGGCGACAGCGTCACTGTCACATTCAGCGGCAGCGGCAGCATCGTCAAAGCAAGTTCACTTAAAATCAACTGACAGGATGAGCCGCTTTTTTAAGCGGCTCAATTTATAAGATACTATGGAATTTTACGAAAACAAACAGGAACCCGAAAAGGCGGTGCTGGTTGCCGTCGATACGGGCGAATACGACTGCGACGCCTCCCTCGCGGAGCTCGAGGAGCTTGCCGTAACCGCCGGGGCGCAGGTTATAGGTTTTCTCACCCAGAAAAGGGACAAACCCGATAACGCCCTGTTTTTCGGAAGCGGCCGATTGAACGAGCTTGCCGAATACTGCGAAAACAACGAGGCGGATACCGTCATCGTTGACAGCGAGCTTTCTCCGACTCAGCAGAGAAATATGGAAGATGCCGTCAAGGTCCGTGTCATTGACCGCACCACGCTGATTCTCGATATCTTCGCGCAGAGGGCGGTCAGCAACGAGGGCAAACTTCAGGTTGAACTCGCCCAGCTCAAATACAATCTTCCCCGCCTTGCAGGTCAGGGAACGAAACTTTCCCGTCTCGGCGGCGGAATCGGAACGAGAGGTCCCGGCGAAACGAAACTTGAAAGCGACAAGCGCCATATCAGGCGCAGGATAAAATCCCTCGAAAACGAACTTGAGGAGCTTGAAAAGCGCCGCAATATGCAGAGGGCGAGGCGTGAAAAGGACAGGGTTGAAACCGTCGTAATCGTCGGCTACACCAACGCCGGCAAATCAACGCTTATGAACCGTCTGACTCAGGCGGGCGTTCTTGTCGAAGATAAGCTTTTCGCGACTCTCGACCCGACCTCAAGGGCGCTTGTGCTGCCCGACGGCCGCAAGGTTATGCTGATTGATACCGTCGGCTTCATTCGCCGTCTGCCCCACAATCTCGTTGAGGCGTTCAAATCAACCCTTGAGGAAGCGGTCAGCGCGAAGCTGATTCTCAACGTCTGCGACGCGTCGGACCCCGAATGCGGCGAGCATCTTGAGGTTACGGAAAAACTGCTTGAGGAACTCGGCTGCGAAAACAAGCCGATAATAACCGTTTTTAATAAATGCGACCTTCCCTGTGACAGCGCCGGCCTCCGTGTTCCCGGCTCTGTCGGAATTTCGGCTCTGCGCGGCGACGGGCTCGACACCCTGCTTGAAACAATCGCGAAAACCCTTCCGCCGTCAAGGGCGAGGGTTAAAATGCTGATTCCCTATTCCGACGGCGCGGCTGCCGCGGCTCTGCGAAAGGACGGCGCGGTCTTTTCCGAGGATTACCGTGCCGACGGGCTGTTTCTCGATGTCACGGCGGATGTCGGTCTTATCGACAGATACTCTTCTTACTGTATTTAGAATATTAATTAATTGTTTACAAGCATTTAATATCACAGGAAAAACAGGCGTTATAATATAATTACCGAATAATATGAAGGAGGAGTTATTATGCAAGGTGATTTTCAGGGGCTTCAGGAACTTATTCTCAGGATTATGACCGATATTTCGGAATTTGATATCAGGGTTTTCCAAACCGATTTTTTTGCTCCGATTCTTGACGTTATCGCTCCGGTATTCAATCCGGTAATGGAGTGGTTTACGCAAATTCTCAACAGTCTGACAGGATTTTGATTTCGGACTTTCGCAAAAGATTATTATTAAATATTGACAAAAACGGATTAAAATAATATAATAACAACGCAGATTAAAAAAGGAGGCTTTCGCTGTGAATTTTGATTTAGGCGGTCTTGAAGACCTCATCGTCTATCTTATGAAATGGCTTGTTGAGGACTTTGATGTCAGAACAATTGACACGGAAACCGTTGCTCAGCTTCTTACCACTTTCTCTCCCATCTGGAATCCCATCTGGGAAGCGGTAAACAGATATCTCAACGAGTGGTTCGGTTTTTAATCCATTTCAATGCACAGCGCAGAGGGCGATGCTTTCTGCGCTTTTCTTTTAATAAATCGGAAACGGGGCGGTTGTTATTTTCAGAGACCTTATAAACTTTCTTTCCGGGCACAGTCTGCTCATTCTCGGCTTCGGCCGCGAGGGGCACTCGACTTATGACATTATTCGCCGTCATCTGCCGGATAAGGAAATCGGCATAAGCGATATCAAGGATATAGAAATAAACGATGATAAGGTCCGCGTTTACAGCGGCAAAAACCATCTGGACTGTCTGAAGGATTATGAAGTGGTCATAAAGACTCCGGGCGTTTCGTTCACGGATTTCATAGTCCCGAGAAATGTTATGATAACCTGCCAGACGGATTTGTTCATGAAATACTCCGACTGCCTGTGTGTCGGCGTGACGGGCACCAAGGGCAAGACGACAGTCGCGGCGATGCTCTATGAAATGCTCAGACAGGGCGGCCTTGACGCGCGCCTTATCGGTCACACCGGTCAGCCGGTGCTTGATATGTTTGAGGAAAACGACCCCCAGATAGCGATAGTCGAGATGTCCTCAAAGCAGCTTGAATTCACGACCGCGTCGCCCCATATAGCCGTGCTGACAAACATTTATCCCGAGCATATTGAGCATCATAACGGCTTCACCGGATATGTGAATTCCAAGCTCAATATAGTCCGTCACCAGAAAAAAGACGATTATTTCATCTGCAACGCTTCCCAGAGCTTTGACGGTTACTGCGATTTCTCAAAGATTCCGTCAACGGTCATCAAGGTCGCTTCCGATATCAGCGGATATGAAAGCATATATGAGGCGGCGGAGCAGAATGAATATATAATAGGTAATCATAATATACAGAATGTCTTTCTCGCATGCGCCGTTGCCAGGAGGCTCGGCGTCAGCGACAGGGATATCTGCGCCGCGGTTCTCGGCTACAAAGGAGTCGAGCACCGCCTTGAGCCGCTCGGTACCGTCAGGGGAATCAAATTCTATAATGACGCGATTGCCACAATCCCGCAGGCGACGATATGCGCCGTGGAAGCGATACCCGATCTTGACACGCTGATTTTCGGCGGTATGTCGGTCGGAGTCAGTTACGATGAATTTGAAAACTTTCTTTATAACAGCAAGATTCCGAATCTGATAGGCCTGCCCGATACGGGCAGACAGATATGCTCAAACCTCGCAAACCGCGGATGCCGCAAAAACCTGCTGATTGCCGACGATATGGAAACAGCGGTTGACGCCGCGTTCAAGGTCACCGCTCCGGGAAAAAGCTGTCTGCTGAGCTCCGCCGCGTCAAGTTATAACGTTTATAAAGACTTCGAGCATAAGGGCAACCATTTCAGAAAGCTTGTCATGGAAAAAGGCGAAGAAGAAATATAAACGGAGCGACTTGTAATTCAAATAAACAATATTCAGGGCGGGATGAGAACATCCCGCCCTGCGGTTTTGGTTTAATCAATTAAAATTATAATTACGGGGAGAGGAGCAGCGGAAGATATGAAGCTTGTGACGACGAAGCTCCGCATATCCTTGCGGCGGCAAGCATAAATGCTTGCCCTACGGTCCTCACGGACATAATTGTTCCGACGTAGGGCACGGATTCATCCGTGCCGTTTCAGATGAAAAACACACCTCATATCCGGCGGGCGATTGATAATCGCCCCTACCGTTGGTGTGGCAACATACAATCGCCGACAGATTCGGCAACCGCAATTATTCATAATTCATTAAGTCATTATTCATTATTAAACGGCTTACCGATGTCCTGAACCCGTTAAGTGTTTAATCGGAAATCGGTTTCCCCTTAGATCGTTGAAATATAATCCGGAGCGTAGCGACCCGCAATTCTTCATTATTCATTATTAATTATTCATTAAAAATCTCCCGCAGTGCCTTGCACTGCGGGAGATTTGACATTTTATCAGGTTCCTCCGCCTACGGAGCCGTCCCAGGTATCGACGGTCTTGGCTTTCATTTCCTCCTCATCGAACCAGCGGGTTGTGACCGCCTTGGTTTCGGTGTAGAAGCGGAAGCCGTCCTTACCGAGGCAGTGAAGGTCTCCGATGAATGAATTCTTGTGTCCGGTGAACGGGAATACGCCCACGGGAACGGGAATGCCGACGTTGACGCCGACCATGCCGCCGTCTGTTCTCTTGGTGAACTCTCTGGCATAGTAGCCGCTCTGGGTGAAGATAACCGAGCCGTTTGCAAACGGATTGCGGTTCATCTGAGCGAGACCGTCTTCAAAGTCCTTGACTCTCTTGATGCAGAGAACGGGTCCGAAGATTTCTCTCTGACCGACTGTCATTTCCTCGGTAACGTTGTCAAGAATTGTCGGTCCTACATAGAAGCCGTTTTCATAGCCGGGAACAACGGTGTCTCTGCCGTCGAGAACGAGGGTCGCGCCCTCCTCGAGGCCCTTGTTAATCCAGTCGATAACGCTCTTCTTATGTTGAGCGGTAACAACGGGGCCGAGATTGCTCTCTTTATCATACGCGGGACCTATCTTGAGTTCCTTCGCGAATTTTACTATGTATTCAAGCAGTTTATCCGCAACGCTCTCCTGAACGGCGACAACGGGCAGAGCCATGCAGCGCTCGCCTGCGCAGCCGAAGGATGAGTTGATGATGCCTCTCGCGGTTCTCTCGAGAGCGGCGTCCTCAAGAACGAGCGCGTGATTCTTCGCCTCGCAAAGGCACTGAACTCTCTTGCCGTTTTCGGCGGCTGTCGCGTAAATGTGACGGCCGACTGAGGTTGAGCCGACGAAGGTGATACCCTTGACATCGGGATGCTTCAGGAAAAGCTCAGCTTCATTTCTGGAGCAGGTGACAATATTGATAACGCCGTCGGGAAGACCGGCTTCCTTCCAGAGCTCCGCCATTCTCATACAGGTCATCGGAGTCATCGAAGCCGCCTTGATAACGATTGTGTTGCCGCAGGAAATGCACATCGGTGTCATCCAGCCCATCGGAATCATTCCGGGGAAGTTGAACGGCGCGATGCCGGCGAATACGCCTACGGGCTCATAATAAAGAGTGGTATCGTAGCCCGATGAAGTGTCGCGCATACTGTCGCCCATTGTGAGAGAGGGAGCGGAGAGAGCGTGCTCGACGGGCTCCTTGACCTTGAGAATATCGCCCTTCGCTTCTGCCCAGACCTTTCCTTCCTCTCTTGCGCACAGCTCGGTGAGCTCGTCCATGTGTTCAATGAGAAGATTGCGGAAATTGTAGATAACCTGCGTTCTCTTCATTACGGGAGTGTTGCTCCATGTTTTGAACGCCTCTTTCGCGCAGGAAACGGCGTAGTTGACTTCTTCCTCGGTGCAGCACGGAGTCTGAGCGATGACTTCGCCGGTTGACGGATTGTAAACATCCATGTACTTTCCGGTTTTGGACTCAATCCACTGACCGCCCGCAAGAAACTTTAATTTTTTGACTTCCATAATTAAGACCTTCCTTTGACATATATAAATTTATTTTAAATCGCATTTATAAGCATTGTATTTTCCGCCCGTCACTATCAGCTCCGCCACTTCGGGAAGCTCGCGGAGCGCTTTGTTTTTACGCACGAAAAACGAGGGAATCGACGCAACCTGCTTCACCAGACGGCAGTAGGCGCTGTCCGCGCTGTGTCTTTCGGGTGTGCCCCCGACCGCCGCAAGCATAATGTCATGAATAAAATCCAGAACAGGCCTGTCCGCGAATTCCTTTGCATCGCGTTTATCGATCACTCTGCCGAGGGTAAGGGCGTTTGCGAGTCTGTAAGCCCCCCGGACCCTGACTTTAAGCAGATACCTTGCGGGGAGTTTTACGAAAGGATGGAATTTCGCCGCCTTTTTGCCGTCGATTCCGAGCGCGTCCATACGGTCGGCAAACTCCTTTGTGTCTTTACCCGCCGCGCCTGTCAGCGCTCTGTCAAACATTTCGAAGAAATGCTTCGCGGTATATTTCAGAGTATCCTGTGTGCCGTTATACTCAAACGTCGGAGCGTGAACGGTTTCAATTGAAACATCTTCTCCGTCAACGGTCACGTTGACTATCGGGGAGGGATAACCTACCGCCGCACCGATATTGACCTGGAAAATCTTGTTTCCCTTTTCCGAAACGAAATCGGAAACTCTCAACACGTGGGAATGGCCCGTAAACATATATTTAAGCCCGGCGTCGGCAAGACGGGAGGCGACATACTCCCTGTCGCCCACGCACATTCCGTGGCCCGATATAAGGGGATGGATATGCGGCATAATCAGATGGTGCTCCATCGCGAGAAGCACCTTGCCGTCGGCTTTCGCTTTCTTTATCTGCTCCTCAATCCAGTCAAAGTGCGCTTCGGTATAACCCGAATGACCTTTTCCGTTCTGGTCATCGTTAATCGCGAGCAGACGGACATTTTCCCCGATATCGGCGACATATGAAACCTCGCCGAGATGGGTGATGTACTCCTCTTTCGCCTTGTCAATCCCGAAATCCCGGTAAAACTCACGCAGCTCCTCGACGGGAACAACCGGCACGTCTGTTGAAACGGTGTCTCCGGAAAACGATCTCGGATTCCCGTCACAGCACCAGTCGTGAGTCGCCGTGACGATATAGACCGGCTTGCTCCTCTGAAGTTTATAACACTTCTCGCGGAACTCCTCGTGGGAGACCCTTTCGCCGTCATCGGTTATATCGCCGACTATCATTACGGCATCGGTGTCGCTCTTTGCGATGACATCAAAAACCGCGTCTATAATCGCTCCGGTTTCAAGCAGGCATTTCTGATCGGAACCGCTTCTTAACTGATACGCGCGGCCGCCGTCGGCGAGAGTCGGGGAAAAATGATGCGTATCGGCAATGAATGTGACTTTTGTTTTCAATTCATATTCACCGCCTTTCTTATAATTATATTACATTAATAATCGCCTTGTCAATGAATTTCGCGCCGTATTTCGACCGCTTTTCCGAAAAAAGTTACCGGCAGGCGCGCGACCTGCTCTTTTGTGTAAAACAGGGATTCGTATTCGGGATTTTCCGCCATGAGGAGAATCCCGTTTTTCTGTATCTTCAGCCGCTTGAGAGTCGCGTTTTCGCGCCCCTCGAGAGCGACGACAATGTCGTTATCCTCCGCCGTATTCTGCATACGGACTATCACGGTGTCGCCGTCCTGAAACATCGGATACATACTGCTTCCCCTGACCTTGAGGGCGCAGTATTCTCCGCGCCTCGCGAGCTCCGGAGAAATCGCCGCGAATTCACAGACATCCTCATCCTCGATAAATGTCATTTCGCCGGCTCTGACAAAGCCCTTGACGGCTACCATAACGGGGTCATCGGGGGTGTCAAGACCGAGAATGGAGCCGAGCGAGGTGTGAAAAATATGAGCGAGGGCAACAAGAGTGTCGGTGTCGGGATTTGTCCTGCCCTGCTCCCACTGGCTGACCGCAGTCTGATGCACTCCGCAGAGCTCCGCAAGCTCAAGCTGGGAAAGATGCGCCTGTTTTCTGAATTCCTTGATTTTATTCATCCGGATTCCTCCTGACCGTTTTACATCGGTTTGTCTGCTCATATTATGAGCGATTCTATTGAAAATGTCAATAGAATTTCCCAAAAAAATAAAATTTCTATTGACACTCCCGATTTTTCGGTTTAAAATGAATAGTGGAACTCGTCAAACAAACATCATCAGGAGGAGGAATAATGAATTTAACTATTAAAAATGAATGTGAGGTGTTTTCTTATCCCGACAGAAAAGAAATTGAAACAGCAGTGAAGCTGTGCTGCGGAAGATGCTGCGACGCCTGCGAATCGCCGGTTGAGTTTGCCTGGAGAAAAAGGCGGATTGATCTGGCTTACCTCGTCGGGCTCGCGGTTGAAAACGAACTGACTCCCCGTGAGCGGCAGGTGATAAGGAGCGTTTATTATGAGGGGAAAAGCAACGCTCAGACCGCTGAAAAATACCGCCTTTCAAGGGAAACGGTCCGCTCCGCGAGAAAGCGCGCGGAGGAAAAACTCAGACACGCGCTG
>JAFWRV010000151.1 GCA_017519685.1 Clostridia bacterium | reverse complement strand
TACGGTATCCCAATCGAATGTGTACGGGGTGGTGTATGTATCTTCAAGATACCAGTTGTCAAGTGTGTAACCGGTCCTGGTTGTAACCTTGTCCTCCTTCGCGGGCACATCATCTGTGCCGTATGTCAGGGTATCGGACGCAACCTCGCTGCCGTCGGTGCTGTAATTGATGGTATAAATATTCGCGTCAAAATTCGCATAGACGGTCATTTCATACTCATTTTCTTCGCCGCCGGAAACCTTGGTTGCGTTGGCAAGAACGGTTTCCCAATCGGGTGTGTATGCGGTGGTGTATGCATCATCAAGATACCAGTCGTCAAATGTGTAACCGTCTTTTTCGGCAGTTCTGTCTGTGGGAACATCGTCTGTGCCGTAAGTAAGTTCGTCGTCTGCAACAGCGCTGCCGTCTGTGGTGTATTGGATTGTATACTTGTTTGCTGTCCACTTTGCGTAAACAGTCATTGTACCTTCTTGAACATCGGGCATCTTTTCGGGAATCTCAAACGCGTCTCCGTTGCCGTCCGCCGCTGTGTTCCATCCGCTGAATGTGTAACCGGTTCTTACAGGTTCGGGAACCTCGCCTAACTCGTCATTGACATCGGCGGTTATTTCAAATTTATCTTTATCCCCTTCAAATTTACCTTCGTTTGCGTTGAAGCTTACGGTGGATTTGATAAAGCGCAAATCGCCGTCGGTTACGGGATCCTGAGATGAGCTTGTTCCCCAGTTCGCTTCACCGATTTCAAACGGGGTATAACCGTGTATATCAAATGAAATCGAATCTCCCGGCGCAATCTGGACGGAAGAATATCCAATTCCTGCAACTGAGAATGTCGCGAATCCCGTGCTAGCGGTTCCGGAAGCGTTAATCGTGACAGTGTATCTGACATTGCTGTCAAGATTGTACTTGCCGTCAACGGGCTCAATCACATTACCTTCCCGGTCGGTAACAACAACCTCGTTTTCATAGTTGGCTGTTACAATCTTAACTGTTCTTACCGCGGTACTCGCGGAGAACCACGCCCAGGTAATACCGGTAAAATATATAAAACAGCAAATCACAAGCACCGCTGATGCCAGAATGCTGCCGGTAAAAGCGCTCCCTTTCAATATTGAATTTTCAGATGAGAGTAATTTTTTCAATTACAATCCCTCCTAAAAGACTGCATGTTTCGCTGTCAAAAGGTACAGTCGCCGACTGTGCCCTTTGACAGCCCTCCGGCTCCGGGCCGGAGGAAACCGTTTATTTCATATAACTTGCGTAAAGTTCAATAAGCTTTATTATATCATCAAATGTGAATTTGCCTTTTTCCACGGCGACTTTCAGATAAGGACCGTTAAACGCGATGTAGGTTTCGTAGCTAACATAATCTTTAAATACGGAATAATCATAGAGCCCGTATTTCTTTACATCGGCGTCAAACCGCTTTTTATCGTAGCGCATCTTTCCGCCCATATCGACCCAGTTGTAGAATTCATCGGGCGGAGCCGTTGTAAGAATACCCTGAGCGAATGTGTTGGCGTTCTGAGCCGAAGTGATTGAATAAGCCGCTGTGTATTCCGAGGTCATGAACGCGTCTTTAAGCTTAACCTTTCTGAGTTTGCCTTTTTCATTGAGTTTAATGAATTTATGACCGATATAATCCTTATAATTATCTCCGGAAGGATAAACATACCTGTTCAGCGTGTAATCGAATACGCCGTGATCCCCTATTAATCTGAGAACCGTTCCGTCGCTGAATTCAAGATTGAGAACGCTGTAATAATCCTTTCCGTGATTGACAAGAATCGCGATATTTTTCGCCTGAGTTTCACCGGTAAAGAAATTGCGGGACAGAACGCTGTCTTTATATGCAACTTCCTCTATCGGCTTCTGCGTGCCGTCTGCCATGGTAATCATTGTGCCTTCGGCAATACAGGTCCCCTGGCTGTAAGTCATCGCCTGGAAGGAATACTGAATATAGTAATAATATGTAACTCCGTCGTTGGAAACATAGTGATACTGCACGAGGTGTGTGCACGCGGTATTATCTTTTTCAATTTCCTCCGAGGTATAACATAATCCGTTGTTGTTTTTACCGAACTTATAATACTGAGCATTCATACTCCTTGCGTACGGGCAATAATTATTCCATGTTTTATCAGCATACGCATAGCCGAATACGGCGGAATCGGGACCGTTCGTCTGCCCTTTGCCGTGCGGCCAAGAGGTGGAACTCGTATTATATGTATATTGAACCGCGCCGGTTTCCTGATTGTAATCGGTAATATTCAAAGCGCTGAACACCGGGGCGAAATAATAGCCCTTTCCGCTGCTGTACGCGGTGTTTCCGTTTGAAGATGTGGGCCCTACGGTAACTATCGGATAATAAACCGTCTTACCGCCTGCCGTCGTGGAACCGATTTTCGAGCTTGTCGCAGTAACATCCGGCATAACATAAGTATTGCTGTCGGTACCGATAACCGTTCTGGCGCTGTTTGCCCAATCGCCGACATAAGTGAAAGCGGCGTTATAAATTACGGTGTCAGGCTCAACCGCGGTCACGCTGATATTTACTGTCCTTGTGTAAACGACCTGAGAAGCCACTGCCTGAGCGGAACTCGAGCCGCTGTTCTGATATTCACCGGTATCTGTGTAAGTGTAAACAACCTGATAATCTCCGCTTTCGGAGAAATCAATCATCGCGTTTGTGTAATCCGCTCCGTTCATGGAAACGGTATAACCGATAGAAGAGCCGTTTTTCGTCGCGGTAAAAATCATGGGATCCCAGGAAAACGCGCTCGATGAATCTTCTTTATCAAATGAAATATTGACCGTTTTTGTGCTGCTGTCGTAATAACAATAGTTATTGTCGCCTTCAACCTTCGGGATATAATTCTTTGTTGTCCAGTCAAAAGAAACCTGAGGCACGGTATAATACTGACCGTTTTCATTGGGAGAATAACCGGTAGCGCCCAGCATTTCCGTACTGCCCATTGACGCCTTTGCAGTATAGAGAGTCGCAGTAACACCGAGAGACGTTTTTTCGGTATAGCCGTACGCGTTGGAAGTATTATCCGTAATAACGGCCTGCGCCTGCTCCTGCGTAATATTACCGGCGTCATTCAAAAACATTATGCCCAGATTGACATAAGTTTTCCCGCCGTTGGTATATGCATAGGTTGAATTGCTGTAAAAACTTGATATATAATTCTGATAGTTGCTCGGAAGCTCACTGTTCTGCAGCCAGTTATGCTGCTCAAAAGTACCGTTGATTGTCAGAGAGCAGGTTGTTGAAACAACTCTGACCGCCAGACCCTTCAAACCGCCGCGCTCCGAAGTTCCGGTTACGCAATTTTCAAGAGTTACATTGCCGCCGGCAATATTTATATTTGCAATCGCACCGCCGGTGACGGTTGTATTCTTCATAAGAACATTCCCGCGCTCAACCGAAACTGCGTATTTGCATTCCGAAATATATGAATTATAAATATAAGCGTCGCCTGTTATATTGACTCCGGGGGAATACTCCTGACTGGTAACATCGGAAGTAACGGCTTTTGAATAAACTTCACCGTTAAGTATGACATTGTCAAGCGTACCGTTATTGATATTCAATAAGCCGTTTGCTCCCGCGGTACTTGTCCGGTTGCCTGTAATCGTATATCCGTTGCCGTAAAGTATTCTTCCGCCCGTAATAGTCATATTGCTCGGCGCGGTAATATCGTTAAGTAATATATTGTTCCGGTTGGTATTATAATCGGAAGCCGATAAGACATTATTTCCGCTGACTACTTCAAGATAGAGCTCCGCTTTTGAAACTCCGTTATAAAGCATTGTAATCTTGATAACTCCGGTGCCGGAAAACCGAAATGAGCTTGAGTTTAAAAAAGTTTTGGCAGTCGTACCCGAGCCGGGGGTGAATTCGAAGCCGACATCAGAGGTGCCCGATATTCTTTCGTATGTCAGCGAAACAAGGCTGCTGTCAAAATCCGCTGCTGCGGAAGCCGTGAAGGCGAAAAGACTGTTTGTGTTGACGGAAGAATCTCCGTCCGCGGAAATGATTTTATCCGCGGTTATCGGATTGCCGTTACCGACCCTGTAAAGATACTGATTGCTGTTGCCGGGCGCGGGTCCGAACTGACCGTCATATTCCTGCTCCGGTTCATCCGCATAAGCCGCCGCGCTGAATCTGAAACCGATATTATTTAATCTGCTGTTTCCGTCATAAGCGCCCTGATATTCATTTCCCGCATCGTGCTGCATTGTAAAAACAAGAGCAAAGACGGTGCTGTCGCCGCTGCCGAGCGAAAAATCGCTGACAATACCGGGAGACTGAAAGCACTCATTCAGAGTGCCGACAGATTGCTTTGACGATAAATCATTGACATTGCCGCAGTAAAAAACATCTATAACATTCCCGATGGGATGCTCCGAAATATAAGCAATTGTGTCGGTTTCACTGTCCGGTGTGTCAATTCCGAAATTATAATTGAAATCATAATCTCCGGCATTTCTGACTTTGAAATAACGAACAACCGACTTGTCCGGTTCCCAAAGTATATCATTGCCGAAAGGAATCTCATTCCCGGTTGATTCTATAATCTTCCATTCTTCTTCAACGGGATCGGAGGTCCAGTAAAGTTCCATATCAAACGTTCCGTTTTCCGGGCCCGCGAAAAAAGAGTGTCTGAATACGCTGAAGCCGTTCTGACCGTGCTCAAAAACCGAAAGACCGAGAGTACCTTGTCCTGGCGCACGCCGAACTCCAGTGCCAGCTGCTGCTGCAGACGGGTAGAGTCGAGGGCGGCCAGCGAGGTGAGCTGGTTGGGCTTCAGACCGGAGTGGATGAG
>JAFWRV010000150.1 GCA_017519685.1 Clostridia bacterium | reverse complement strand
GAAAAGCTTCATTCAAAACCTGGCTGTATAAAATAGGTGGCAATCTCGCGAGAGATTATCTGCGCAAAGCTGCCGGGAGAGGCACACTCCCCATTGAGGATTATGAAATGACTCCCGATGAACTGGAGCTTGAAATCCTTGTTATAAAGAATGAACGGGATATTGCACTTCACCGTTCTATGGGTAAGCTGAAGCCGGAATACAGGCAGATTCTTTGGCTTGTATACTTTGAAGGAATGACTATGAAAGACGCGTCAACTGTAATCGGCATAAAAACTCACGCCGCGGAAAATCTTGCATATAAGGCGAGGCAGGCTCTCAAAACGCAATTGGAAAAGGATGGTTTTGTATATGAAAACTTATGATGAAACCTTTGAGCGCGTGATGGCTGAGCGTGACAGCTATATGCTCAAGAGGAAAAAGACAATTAAGTGCGCGGCTCTCGGCTCAACCGCACTTGTTGCTGTGGCTTTATGCGTTTTTACTGCGACTCGCGCGGGAAATACAGGCATGATTAACAAGAAATCCGCCGATAATAATTCAGAGGCGGCGATAGTTTCAGACGACTCTAAATATACCGTTCCCGAATTGTTATCTCAGGAAATAACATCATATTTCAATCTTGATAGGGATACCGAGAGAACGGAGGAAAACGGGACACACAAAGCAAAAGATGAGTCAACAACCTTGCCTGCTACCGTGAAACAAGATAAAGACGGAGATTATGATTCCTTAGAAGAAACAGCAACCGCCGCTCCTGCAACATCAACGCGGGCTGACAGCAACGCAAATATAACCACCACAAGACCTGCAACCGAAAAAGCAATTATCGAAGCGGAAACAGCAGTATCCTCTGAATATAAATATCATATAAACAGCGGCAAATATAAAAATTATGTTGCCGGAAAAGTTATTGACAAAGACAAAGTCGGTGAAAAAGCCGGCTCGGTAACGGTAACGGCAGGCTGGGAAGGACCCGGTGCAGTCGCCGAAGGAAATACTGCAAAAGAAACCCTTTCGGCCGATGTTTATTACATCAAAGGCGTTTCCGATGATGTGGCTGTCTGCCTTAAATTCAAAGATAAAGGGGACGCGCTTACCACAACTCATTATTATGTTGTAATAAATCCCGAGGCTGATTCTTCAGCCGTCAGCGATTATGTTATCGGAGGCTCTGCTCCGTCCACCGTTCAAACTCCTGCAAACGGTGATTATGTAATTGAAACCACAAAGGGATATACCGTAATGGAATAACTTAAGGTTTTGATTTTGATGCGATTTATAGTTTAAAATCTTACTGTTATTAATCCGTGAGGTGAAAAAATGAAGAAAAAAATAATCATTTCAGCCCTTGCGCTTCTGATTATCGGACTTTTTGTTCCGATACCGAAAGCATATGCAGACGGCACAAAGAGCTATAATGCCATTGCATATAAGATTGTGAAATGGAACAGACCGTTTTACAAAAATCTTATGTTTACTCAAAAAGAAGTGTATAAGTTCCCACACAGCCTCAAATCCGTTGACGAGCTTTGGGAAGGAATGGAAATCGACCCCGCTGTCAGCGAGGTCAGCGGCGTAGTTGTCGATGCGGCTGAAAACGGTGCTTCGGTCAAAGTGATTGAGGGCGACGGCGATGTTCTTCCCGGCGAAATCATTGAGGTCCCCGCAGATAATAATCTTGAAGAGAGCGATACCGTTAAGGTCGAGTATGTTCCCGGAGGCAAAGAATCGGGAAAAAAGATAGAACAGATTGTTGATGTCCGGAAAGAAAGCAAAGCTGAGAACACGGTTAAAGAAAGCACATCAAAAGCCAAAAATGCCGAACCGGTTTATATTAAGAGCACACGCGAATGTGAAAAGTATATAACCGAAGGTAAGTTAAAGCTTTCCGATTATGATGCCGCCGTAGTTTCGGGAACACTCGGAGGTTACCGGTTCAGTATCAATCCTTACGATAATCTTCCCGATTATGAAATAATAATCGGCTCTCACCGCTACCTTTACGAATCCTCTTCCGGTATAGTTACAGATACGGTTATAAAGAAAGTCAACGAAGAAAAGAGCATTGTGCTCAGTTCTGAGGACAGGGAAAAAATCAATTCAATTATCCGTGACTATGCTGTTCTCAATGAGAGAGAACCCGGACTGACAGTAAAGAGCACACAACCTGTTCCGAATGACTATGTGTATGATTCATCCGACTCAATCCATTATATCAGGCTTTCCTGGAAATCTTCCGCGGATTATCCGCAGGTTGTATTCATCAAAAACAAGGCGCAGTATGAATCACTTTTTGATGCGCAGCAATTATCCCAAAACAACGGGGAGATTGTATATAACACCAAATATAATGATGCATTCTTCAAGGATCATGCGCTTGCAGTCATATTTACAAGTGAGAGCAGCGGCTCAAACTATTACACCGGAGTCAAAATCAATTCAGACAAGAACGAGATTTACATCAACAGATACATTCCCGAAGTTCGCACCGCCGATATGGCAAGTTGGGCGATAATATGCGAGGTGTCCGCCGATGATCCGATTCTGACAAAAGACAACACAAAAACACAGGTGATTAAAACCGAGTGATAATAAAAAGGGCATATTTTCAATAAACGCACAGAGATAATATACACACTTTGCTATCCTGACTGACCGGTCGCTGTAAAAGCTTCCTGAGGCTGTTGCTTTGCGCAACAGCTTTTTTATTTTTAAATCTTTTATAATATTGATTTTTGAAATCTACTGTGATAGTATTAGATGATTTTTATAATATGGAGAAATGTTTTTGCATTATGGAAAAATAT
>JAFWRV010000149.1 GCA_017519685.1 Clostridia bacterium | reverse complement strand
TCTCAACGCGACCGGGAAAATCGCCGGCCCCGAAAAGCCGCCCATTTTATTTGCGATAACCGGCTTTTTTGTTTTTAAATCTATTCTCATTCCGAGAAGGGTGTTTATAAGACTGATACCGTCCGCCCCGGCGTTTTCGCAGGCTTTCGCTATCGAAACAATATCCGTGACATTCGGTGACAGTTTGATTATTACCGGCTTTTTGACCGCTTTTTTGACTGCCTGAGTCACCTGAGCCGCCGCATCGGCTGAAACGCCGAAGCTCATTCCTCCGCCGTGAACATTCGGGCAGCTTACATTGACCTCAAACCAGCCGATCTGCTCGATTTCATCAAGCCTTGAGCAGGTATATACATAGTCGTCAACCGAAAAGCCGCTGACATTTGCCATTACTTTTTTGTCAAAGCACCGTGAAAGCCTGGGAAGCTCTTCGCTGATTACTTTTTCAACACCGGGATTCTGCAATCCGACCGCGTTAATCATACCCGAGGTGCACTCGGCGATTCTCGGAGTCGGGTTTCCGAAACGCGGCTCCCGTGTGGTTCCCTTGAAGGAAAAAGTTCCGAGAATGTTTATATCATAGATTTCAGCGAATTCATATCCGAATCCGAAGGTTCCCGACGCGGGGATAACGGGATTGTCAAGCGGAATACCGCAAAGATTCACACTCAGTCTGTCCATAATATTTCACCTTTTCCGAGAACGGGACCGTCTCTGCAGATTCTCTTGTAACCCGTGATTGTTTTACAGCTGCAGCCCATACACGCTCCGAAGCCGCAGCCCATTCTCTCCTCAAAGCTGAACTGCCCGTCGGTCTCAGACGCAGAATAAACCGCCCTGAGCATCGGCTCCGGCCCGCAGGTGTAGATATGGGTATATTTTCCGGGCAGAGCGTTTGTGACAAAGCCCTTTATTCCGTAACTTCCGTCAACGGTTGTTACCGTGACATCAGCTCCGGCGGCTCTGAATTCGTTTTCATAGAATATTTCTTTTTCGGTATTGAATCCGAGTATGACACTCACCTTTTTGCCCTGGGAAATCAACTGTTTCGCAAGCAGATACAGAGGCGGCACGCCGACCCCTCCGCCTATAAGAAGGGGTCTGTCGCCCGATTTCGAGGTGTCGTAGCCGTTGCCGAGTCCGGTCAGGATATCAAGCTTTTCTCCGCTTTTTATACCGGAAAGCTTTTCCGTGCCTCTGCCGACGGTTTTATATACGAGGGTCAGCAGACTGCCGTTGACATCACATACCGATATCGGTCTGCGCAGATAAAACCCGTCAATGAGAATATTGACAAAAGTCCCCGGGCGCGTTATCTCTGAAGTGTCACCTTCAAGCACGGCTTCAAACACTTCGTCTGTCAGACGCTTATTTGATTTCAGAGTAAAAATCGACTGTTTCATATTAACCTCAGGAATCAATTGTTGATATGGTGAGCGTGGTTTCCTCAAGAACATCGAGCAATACCCTTACGGTATCGAGGGATGTGAAAATGTTTACATTATTTTCGGTAGCGGCGTTTCTGATGGCAATACCGTCCTCATAGTGAACACCGGAAAGGATTGCCCTCGTGTTTATTACATAGCTTACGTGGCCGCTGCGGATTTCTTCGACTATCTGGTTGCTGCCTTCACTCGGCTTTCCGAGTACTCTTGTGCGTATGCCCGCTTTTCTGAGATATTCCGCGGTAAGGGAGGTCGCCTCTATATTGAATCCGAGGTTATAGAATCTTCTTGCGAGAGGAATACACTCAACCTTATCCTCGTCGGCAAGAGAAATGATAACCGTACCGTAGTTGAGAAGTTTCATTCCGGACGCGACAAGCGCCTTATACATCGCTCTGTGAAGCTTGTCGTCATAGCCGATTGCTTCGCCCGTTGACTTCATTTCGGGGCTGAGGTAAGCGTCAAGTCCCTTGATTTTGTTGAAGGAGAATACGGGAACTTTAACATAGTGACGTTTCTTTTCCTCGGGATACAAGGTGAATATTCCCTGCTCACGCAGAGACTTTCCGAGAATTACCTCGGTCGCGATATCCGCGAGAGAGAAACCGGTTGACTTTGACAGGAACGGAACCGTTCTTGATGAGCGGGGATTTACTTCGATGATGTAAACATTCTCGTCTTTGTCAACTATGAACTGTATATTGTAAAGTCCTACAATTCCGATACCGATACCCAGTTTCTTCGCGTATTCAAGAATTGTTCCCTTGACCTTGTCGGAAACGCTGAAGGTCGGGTAAACGCTGATGGAGTCACCCGAATGAACGCCCGTTCTTTCAACAAGCTCCATAATACCGGGCACGAATACATTGACTCCGTCGCAAATCGCGTCAACCTCAAGCTCTTTGCCGAGTATGTATTTATCAACGAGAACCGGCTTGTCAACGTCAATTTCAACGGCGGTCTTGAGATAATGCCTCAGATCCTCATCCTTTGAAACTATCTGCATCGCTCTGCCGCCGAGAACGAATGAAGGTCTGACAAGTACGGGGTATCCGATTTCGTTTGCCGCTTTGATGCCGTCTTCAATATTGGTGACCGCGCATCCCTTCGGCTGGGGAATATCAAGGGAAACCAGAAGTTTCTCAAAACTGTCCCTGTTTTCGGCTCTGTCAATCGCTTCGCAGTCTGTGCCGATAAGTTTGACGCCTCTCTTCATAAGCGGCTCGGCAAGATTGATAGCGGTCTGACCGCCGAGCGAGGTTATAACTCCCTCGGGCTTTTCAAAATCAATAATCGCCATTATATCTTCGGGAGTGAGCGGCTCAAAATAGAGCTTGTCCGAAGTGGTGTAGTCGGTCGAAACCGTTTCGGGGTTGTTGTTTATAATAATTGCCTCGTAGCCGTTTCTCTTGATGGTCTGAACGGCGTGAACGGTTGAATAGTCGAATTCAACGCCCTGACCGATACGGATAGGTCCGGCACCGAGAACGATAATCTTTTTCTTGTCTGTGTGGCGGCTCTCGTTTTTGCCGGTATATGATGAATAAAGATA
>JAFWRV010000148.1 GCA_017519685.1 Clostridia bacterium | reverse complement strand
TGACCGGTTTCCTTTACGGTGACATTGCCTGTTATATCCTCAACGCTTCCCTCAAACGGGAACGCGCAGACGATGTCATCCTTACGGGCGTAGGTATAAAGGCCGCCCCTTTTTTCCGGAGCGATAACCGGCAGAGATTTGCTCCTGTATTCCTTTAAAACAAGTTTTTCGTGAACTCCCTTTATATCCTTGAATATCCCGTCGGGTACCTGGGAGGAATAACCGTTTTCGTCAAATTCAGGAACTTCGATACCGAGCGCGGTAAGCACAATCGCGGATATATCCTTGGTCTGCGCGTAGTCTATTTTTCCTTTCGGCACATACTTTCCCGCAGCTCCGAGAAAGATGAATTTCTCGCCGTCGCTGTAACCGCCGTGACCGTGACTGTAACCGCCGTGATCGGCAATGACGATAAACAGGGTTTTATCGAGAATACCCGCTTCTTTATAAGCGTCATAGATTTTTCCGGTATATCTGTCCATAACCCTGATTTTACTCAGATGCTTCGGCGTGCCGTAACCGGCGGAATGCCCGCTGCCGTCAACCTCGTCAAACTGGACAAAGAGGAACACCGGCTTCTTTTTTACCTCACGGAGTATTTTCGGCAGCAGTTTGCCGTCCGAATCCGCGGTCTTGAGAGTTACGCCGATATCGTGCTCGATGATACCGTGATTAATCGGATTCCAGTTGACGCAGGACGAGAGATAGACATCTCCCATAGCTTCACGGATTCTCTTGAAAACCGAAGGAAGTTCGGCGTTGGTATATTCCCGGCTGTCAACTATCGAGTTTGTCAGCCCGTGAGCCGCCGGCAGTGCGCCGAGCAGCATTCCTCCCCAGTTTTCCGCGCTGATTGTCGGGTCCATCGACCAGGCGTAATCAGTACGCGCGCCTTTTGAGAAGATTCTGTCAAAATTCGGGGTGTCCGTATCCTTGCAGAAATTTCCCATGCCGTCAATTCCTATAACGGCAACGTGTTCATAATATTTCTTCATTTGTTTTCCTCAAGCGCTTTTATAAGCTCTCTCTTGATAAGCTCGTGACCCGCGGGAGCGGGATGAACTCCGTCCGCAAGCCAGAATGACGGCTCGGCGAGGGTTGCCGCTTTATCGAATTTTTCCTGAAGAGGAATGAAAATCAAGCCGTATTTTTCTGCGATTCTCTTTGCGCTCGCGGCGCGCTTCTCAACCTCGCTCCTGAAATAATCCCAGCTGCCCTCGGTTGCGGACGCTTTGAGAACGAACGGCTCGAGGATGAATATTTTAACATCGGGCAGCGCCTCTTTGATTTCCTCAATCAGCATTGAATAAACTCTGAAGTATTTTTCATCGCTTACTCCGTTGGGATTGTCCGAGAGCTCGTGCCAGACGTCGTTGACGCCGATGAGAATGCTTATATAATCGGGTTTGACATTGAGAATATCCGCCTTGATGCGCTCATATAAGCTGACAGATCTGTCGCCGCTTACCGCGCGGTTGACAAACAGCATTTCACCCGGATGATCCATACCGTATGACGCGGCAACAAGTGTCGGATAACCTCTCGAACCGCTTCCGTCATAATTGTCCCTGAATCTGCCGGCGTCTGTTATCGAGTCGCCCTGAAAAAGAAATGTTTTCATGCTTTTCCCTTCTTTATCTGTTATTCGGATTTATTTTCTCTTGCTGAGCCGCAAACCGCCTCAACGCTCTTTTTGAAAAGACCCGAGTCATACTGCGGAAGCCAGTTCTCGCCTGTTTTTGTTCCGTCCTTAAACGCTTCCTCCTGCTTTTCGACATTGACTCTGACAAGACCGACAAGGTTGCCGTTTTCCTTGTAGCAGGTTTCGAAAAACGCGTGATGGCCGATTGTTTTCACGCTCGCCGGAACAAACATATAAGTCAGAAGTCTGTCATAAGTGAAAGCGTCGGAGCCGATGGCTTCAAGACCGTCGGGCAGTGAATCGTACGCCCTGAGCGACGCGGCGGCTTCGGAATAAACGGTGCCCGGAATAACGGCATCCGTTTTGTAGCCGTAAATATTTCTGAGCTTCTCCGCTTTGAAGAATCCCATTGTTTCAATCTCTTTTACGCCCTCGGGAATGTAAACCGAGAAAACGTCCGAATAGGCGAAAGCAAGCTTGCCGATTTTGGTGACGGTTGACGGAATCACATAATATCCGATTTTGTCATTATAGTCCTTTATGAACTTCATATAGTCGCTGACGCCGGTCAGGTCGGTCAGCTTTCTGAGCATATCCGCTTCCCAGCCCTCAAGCTTCGCGGGATCGGTGCCGTTAATCAGGCATCCGTTGAGAATGCTCGCGGCAAAGGTGAATTCATCGCCCGTGATACTGCCGTTACCGGGAAAATCGAGCTTGTAGCCCGCGTTTCTCGCAAGGGCGAGATTGTGCGCGCTCGGATAATAGATAATCTGAGTCAGTTCCTTGTCATAAAGAACTCCGTCAATATCGCAGTAGAACGGATTGTCATCGTCAACAAAAACATTTTCGAGATTCCAGCAGCTGTAAAACGACTTGCCGTCAATCTTTCTGATATCCTTGCCGAGATTTATAGTCACTATCTTTTCGTCGCAGTTGAACGCGTATTCGTGAAGCTCGGTGACGGGCTTTGATTTATCGCCGCCGACAAAGTCAACGGTTAT
>JAFWRV010000147.1 GCA_017519685.1 Clostridia bacterium | reverse complement strand
TATATATTTATCTTCGGCAAGTGTCAAGAATAATATTTTGTTGACTTAATCTTAAATATATTGTAATATTTTCCGGGGTGAACTTTTATGTACAGACTGATATTGAAAGAAGGAAACGCAAGAAGGGCGGAATTCACCACCGTTCACGGCACTGTTCAGACTCCCGCGTTTATGAATGTTGCCACCTGCGGCGCCATAAAAGGCGGTCTTTCTGCCGGAGACCTTGAAAATATAAACTGCCAGGTAATGCTGTCAAATACCTATCATCTTCATGTCAGGCCGGGGGATGAGCTTATAAAGGAACTCGGCGGCCTGCATAAGTTTACCGGCTGGAACGGTCCGATACTGACGGACAGCGGCGGCTTTCAGGTCTTTTCGCTCGCTTCCCTGAGAAAAATCAAGGAAGAGGGAGTTTATTTCCAGAGCCATGTTGACGGCAGACACATTTTTATGGGCCCCGAGGAGAGTATGAGAATTCAGTCAAACCTCGGCTCCACAATCGCTATGGCGTTTGACGAATGTGTTGAAAACCCCGCCGAATACAAATACGCGAAAAGCTCCTGCGACAGGACTTTCAGATGGCTTGAACGCTGTAAAGCCGAGATGGAGCGGCTCAATTCACTGCCGGGAACAATAAATAAGAATCAGATGCTTTTCGGCATAAATCAGGGCTGCACCTATGAAGATTTGAGAATCGAGAATATGAAGCAGATAGCGTCTCTCGACCTTGACGGATACGCAATCGGCGGTCTCGCCGTCGGCGAGCCGAAGGAAGAAATGTACAGGGTAATCTCGGCTGTTGAGCCGTATATGCCTGCCGGTAAAATAAGATATCTTATGGGCGTCGGTACTCCGGGAAACATTCTCGAGGCGGTCAGCAGGGGAGTCGATCTTTTTGACTGCGTTATGCCCAGCAGAAACGCCCGTCACGGCCATATGTTCACAAAGAAAGGCATAATCAATCTCAACAACAATAAATATGAAAAAGATCTTTCGCCTGTTGACGAGGAATGCGGATGCCCGACCTGCCGCAGATACTCGAGGGCTTATATCCGCCATCTTTTCAAGTGTAAAGAGGTGCTCGCCCTTCGTCTGTGTGTAACACATAACCTCTGGTTTTATAACAACCTTATGTCCGAAATCAGACAGGCGCTCGATAACGGTGAATTCAAAAATTATCACGATAAATATGTTGATATACTTGACACGAGAATCTGATTGCCGGCGAAATGAAAATTAACTATTGCATTTGACATTTTTTTAATATATAATTAGTTCAATATGTTTGGAGGTTTTCTCAATGAACGTTTTTTATCTTTTGGCTCAGTCCACCCAGAACCAGGCCGCGAACGGCAAGGGTTCAATCGGTATGATAGTTATGATGGCGGCTCTCTTCGGCCTTATGTATTTCATGATGATCCGTCCTCAGAAAAAGAAGCAAAAAGAAGAGCAGAATATGCGTGACAACATCCAGATAGGCGATGAAATCACAACCATCGGCGGCATCATGGGCAGAGTTGTTACCGTCAAGGATGACTCTCTCATCATCGAAACCGGCGCGGACAGAAACAAGATGAAAATAACCCGCTGGGCAGTTTCCACCAATAACACCGCCAACGAAAAGATTGAAGCAGAAAGACAGGCGGCAAAGGAAGCCGCTGAGGCTGAAAAGCAGGCAAAAATGGAAGAAGCTGCGGCAGAAGGCAAAGCAAAACGCAAGAAGACCAAGAAAAAAGACGATACTTTTGAAGAGTAAGGAGAAAAAATTATGGCAAAATTAAATGACATCGACAAGGCTGCGGCAAACAAAGGCAAAGGCCTTGAAACCTTATGGCAGTTTGTAAAGTTCATCGTGGTTTCGCTCGGCGCGTTTGTTATCCAGACTTTTCTTCCCTATATAATCAAAATTCCCATGAGCGACGAGTTCCTTCACAGATCCTATGATTTCTGGATTTTCCATAATGAACCGGCCGATCCAGCGACAGGAATAATCGCGGCGGGTCTCGGCGTGTTCATCGCCGCGAACGCAAGTAACATCATCGCCCAGATAGTTTCTTTCTTTATCAACAGAGATAAAACCTTCAACAGCGACGCCAATGTTGCGATAACCCTTCCGATTTATATCGTTTTCACAATCGCGCTTATCTGCTTCTCCGCATGGCTTTCACCCACACTTATCACCTTCTTCTGCAACCACAACCTTGAAGGTCCTTCACTCGCACTTTCGGGCGCTATCTGCGGAGCAATTCAGTTCTTCCTCTATTTCCCGGTGGACAAGATTCTCTTCCACAAGAAAAAGGCGGACGCTCCCGTCGCAGAGGAAAAGACAGAAGACGCGGAATAATTTATCAAAAAATTACGGCACGGATTGGAAAATCCGTGCCGTTTTTCTTTTTATTAATATTATAACTTGTGAACTTCTTTCTTGTTGTTTTGACTGTTTGTGAATGTCACCTCGATGCCGTCTGAGCCGAAATAAAATCCTGCGCCGCCGAACTGTTTTCCGCGTTTGACCTCGGAACCGACAACAACCGTGCACGGCTGACCGTAAGCGTCGGCTTCGCATCCCGGCTCGTTTATTGCATAACGGTGCGTATGCCCGCATATCATAAGAACCGGTCTGACATGTTCTTTAAGAAGTCTGGCCCATTCCGTGTAAATATCCGGTTCAATATCAAACGGCGCCCCGAATTTCTCCGTGAAAGGGCTGTGCACTATAATCAGTTTCAGTTCAACATCGTCAGCCGCGTATTCTTTTCTCGCTTTTTTAATAATACTTTTTATGTATTCGGTTTCTTTCACCCTGAACTGATGGCAGGCAACCGTACAGCCGTATTCCTCATTGCTGTCGTTTTTATCCTCTCCGCAGTCAAGACAAAGTCCCCAGATTTTACCGAGACGGAAGGAATAATAAGTTTTGCCGTTGAGCGCGGGAGCGTATTCGGCGAATTTCTCGGCGCAGACACCCCGAAGGTCGTGATTACCTCTGGCGAAAACCACGGGTATATTTCCGTGAGTTATACGGTCGGCGAGTTCAAATATCGTATTGAAGTTTGAGACTTTGCTGCTGTCCTCGGGAATATCTCCGTTTAAAATCAGAAAGTCAACGGGGCCGTACTTCAGCGCCGCGGCAACGGGTCTTTCAACATCGTTGTGAGCGTCGGCAATATGATAGCAGCGCACATCCTTATCCGGAACGGGGCGGAAATCAAACTCGTAAAACTTATCCTTTCTCGTCTTGGAAAAGTAGGCGAGACGTTTGATTATTCCCTTTTCTATAACGGTATAGTGTTTCTCTTTATCAAGCAGTTTTTGCGGGACCGCGATATTATGAGTCCTGGAGGAGGATTTCAGAATTCCGTTTGAATCATCAACGAAAACCTCGTTTCCGATTTTAATGCTGACAAATGCCTGTGATACGGTTGTGACAACAATCTGGTAGTCTGTTCCGACAGCGAAAACCGCAGGTGAAAATTTTAGCATAGTTAATCCTCCTTAACCGGATTTTGCAAGAATCAAAAATAAATGTTGCAAAATTGAATACCATAATGTATAATACTAATGTTTATGTGCAGTTTTTTTACGAAAGGAATGCAAAACTATGGCTTCAAATCTTGAAGAACTTTATGCAAAGTACGAAGAATTCAAAGCGATGGGCCTTCAGCTGAATATGGCAAGAGGCAAGCCCTGCACCGAGCAGGTCAATCTGTCAAACGCAATGCTCGACCCTGCTTTACTCGGCGATTTCAAAGCTGTAGACGGCACCGAAACCCGAAACTACGGCTGCCTTGACGGTATTCCCGAGATGAAAAGAATTTTCGCTGAAATGCTCGGAGTGTCAACGGATCAGATAATCGTTTTCGGTAACGCGAGTCTTAATATAATGTATGATTATATATCCCAGTGTATGGTCTTCGGAGCCGGAGACAAGCCCTGGGCGGCGCAGGGAAAAATCAAGTTTCTCTGCCCTGTTCCGGGCTATGACCGTCACTTCGCTATTCTTGAGCATTTCGGTATAGAGATGATCAATATCCCTATGGTTGAGGGCGGACCGGATATGGATATGGTTGAGGACCTGGTTAAGGACGAAACCGTAAAGGGACTCATCTGCGTTCCGATGTATTCCAATCCCGGCGGAGTTTCTTTCAGCGAAAAGACCGTTGAAAGATTTGCGGCTCTGAAACCCGCCGCCAAAGATTTCCGCGTTATCTGGGATAACGCATACTGTGTGCATCATCTCTCCGATGACTGTGATAAATTCTATAATATATTTGAATATGCGGCGAAATACTCAAATGAGGATATGTTTATTGAGGTTACCTCAACCTCGAAGATTTCTTTCCCCGGAGCCGGAGTTTCCTGCATGGCGGCATCGGAAAACAATATTGCCGCTGTCAAAAAGAGAATGACAATCCAGACCATAGGTCACGATAAAATCAATATGCTCCGTCACGCCGCGTTTTTCAGAAACGCTGACGGAATCGCGGATCAGATGAAAAAGCACGCCGCGATAATCAAGCCGAAGTTTGATATTGTCCTTGAAGGTCTCAATAAATATTTCGCGGATGACAGTGAAGTAAAATGGACTGTTCCCAAAGGCGGATATTTCATCAGTCTTGACGTTAAACCCGGATGCGCGCGCAGAACTGTTCAGCTTTGCAAAGAAGCGGGAGTTGTTCTGACAGGCGCGGGAGCGGCGTTCCCCTACAAGAAGGATCCCGAGGATAAGAATATCAGGATTGCGCCCACATTCCCGTCATGCGACGAGCTTAAAACAGCGGTTGAAATACTTTGCCTTTGCGCTTACATCGCCGCGCTCGAAACAGAATAAAACATCGGTCTGCCCGAAAGGGCAGACCTTTTTTTGTCAATCGTTGTTATAAAGCATTTTGCTGTATGAGGGATAGGGCCAGCGGCTGTCGGGAATTACCGTCTCCGCCTCGTCGGCAAGAGGTCTCATCTTTTCCATAAGAGGAATAATTTCCGACTTGTAGATTTCGGCTTTTTCTCTTGTTGACGCGGCGGCTTTCGCCTTTTCCGTTTCCTTATCAAGAAGAAGCACGCTTTCATAAAGCTTTGTCGAAATATCGGAAAGCTTTGTTATAATCTGCATTTCATAATAGTGTTTATCGGAGTTTATTGCGCTTCCTCTTGAGTTAACCGTATCCGATAAATCCGAAATATATGATGAAATAGCGGGGAGAATCTGTCTCTTGACCATTTCCGAGGCGGTCATGGCTTCGATGTTTATGGTGTTGCTGTAATTGTTTGTGTAAATCTCATATCTTGCTTCAAGTTCCGTCCTTGAGAATACCTTGTGTTCTTCAAACAGGCGGATATTTTTTTCTCTGAGCATCGTATTGAGAGCGTCGGGAGTGGTTTTAAGAGTCAGCAGACCTCTCTGCTCGGCTTCCCATAGCCATTCGCTGTCATAGCCGTTTCCGTTGAATATAATACGTTTGTGGTCCTTGATTGTCTTTCTGATAAGGGCGTGGAGCGCTTCCTCAAAATCAGGAACGTTTTCAAGCCGGTCGGCGTATGATTTGAGCGATTCGGCGACTATGGTGTTAAGAACCGTGTTGGCGCTCGAAATCGTGCTTGCCGAGCCGAGCATACGGAATTCAAATTTGTTGCCGGTGAAAGCAAACGGCGAAGTCCTGTTTCTGTCGGTCGTATCCTTCGGGAATTTCGGCAGAACGTGAACACCGACTTTGAGAAGATTTCTTTCAATCGGATCGTATGCGGTTTCGTTTTCAATCGCGTCGAGTACCGCGCTGATTTCATCGCCCATAAACATGGAGATGACGGGCGGCGGAGCTTCATTGGCGCCGAGTCTGTGGTCGTTGCCGGCGGTCGCGACGCTGACTCTGAGCAGATCCTGATAATCATCAACCGCTTTGATTACGGCGCAGAGGAAG
>JAFWRV010000146.1 GCA_017519685.1 Clostridia bacterium | reverse complement strand
ATACGCTCAATGAAAGGCCGAGTGCCAGCAAAACCAATTTCGATTTTTTCATAATGCTGTCTCCTTTAATCCCGGCGGAAATATGCTCCGCCTAAAATATAAGCCGCTCTTTTGGAGCGGCTTTTCATTATTTCTGCCGAAGCGGAGTAATTGTTGAATACATCGCGAAGTTATGTTATATTATTTAAAACATCGGTTTTGAAAAGGAGCAGATTATGGAGATTAATTACGGAATGTTTACCGTCGAAATGAATGAGGGGCAATCCTGTACGCTGAAAGAAACCCGTGCGTGCGGTGACGTGACGAAATATGATTTTCAGTTTTGCTGGAGTGAGGAAAACGCCGCGAGGGACGACGCATTTACCGTCAGATGGACTGCCGCGGTGCCCGGAGTGATGTATAAATGGGATTCCCGCTGCCATCTGAACAGAGACCTGAGCCCTCACTGGGATGACCGTTTCCGCTCTATGATTTCGGTTGATTCGCCCGTAACCTGTTTCTTTGACGGCAAGGATACAAACCGCTATTGCTGGGCGGTTTCCGAATGCAAAAAACTCGTTGAGATAAAAAACAGTCTGCATGATCTCACCGGAGAACTGCGCCAGTATTTCAGCTTCGGTACGCGGCAGTTTACAAAACGTTTTGAAACGGAAATAACGCTTTATGTTGACACTCGTCCCGTTCCTATGCGCGAGGCGGTCGGGGATGTGGCTGAATGGTGGGATAAAGAAATCGGAATTACGCCTTTGGACGCGCCCGATCTTGCTCATGAACCGCTTTACTCATTCTGGTATTCCTATCATCAGGGTGTATACGCCGATGATGTTGAGAGGGTATGCCGTCAGGTAAAGGATATGGGCTTTGAACTGTGCATTGTGGATGACGGCTGGCAGACGGATGATGTTTCCGGAGGTTACACATTTTGCGGAGACTGGAAGCCGGCGCAAAGTAAATTTCCCGATATGGCGGCTCACATCAAGAGAGTTCACGAAATCGGTATGAAATATATTCTCTGGTATGCCGTGCCGCTTATAGGACCCGGCAGCGAGCATTACCGCTTGTTCAGAGACAAACTTCTCCGTGATGTGTCGGATATTTCCTGGGCAATTATTGACCCGCGCTATTCAGAAACCCGCGCTTTTCTGATTGATACCTTTGTCAGAGCGCTTAAAGAGTGGGACCTTGACGGATTCAAACTCGATTTCATTGACTCCTGGCATGACTCGCCCGATAATGCGCCGTATAATGAGAATATGGATATACCCGACCTTCAGGATGCTGTTGATAAATGCATGTCCGATATTGTCGGAGCAATTACGAAAATCAAGCCGGATATTCTTATTGAATTCCGTCAGAGTTACATCGGTCCTCATATGAGACGGTTCGGCAATCTTTTCCGTGTCGGCGACTGCGCGGGAAATTATCTCAGAAACCGCGCCTCAATCCTTGATTTGAGAATGCTTATGGGCGGCAGCGCCGTGCATTCCGATATGCTGATGTTCGCGCCTTTTGATGATCCGCGTCAGAACGCAATTCAGATAATCAGCTGTATGTTCGGAGTGATGCAGTTTTCCGGCAGACCGGACAGTCTTGACAATGAAACAATCCGCATGACCCGCTTCTGGCTGACTTTCCTTAAAGAGCACCGCGCTCTGCTGCAAAGCAGGAACCTGAAAACCTACGAGTCCCATCTGCTTTATACCTGGGCGCAGGCGACTCTCGGCAGCGAGTGCGCCGTGGGCGTTTACTCGGTTGATAAAGTCATCAGACCCGAACCGACCGATACGATTTATATCGCGAACGGCTGTATGGGAGAGCGCGTTTTCATTGAACTTGATGGTAAGTATTCTGTTCATGTTTCGGACTGCTTCGGAGACACTGTCGCGGATTATGAAAAAATATTTTCCGGCGCGGAGCAGACAGACGTGCCCGCAGGCGGACTTATAACGCTGTCACGCAAATAAGGACTCAAAGCGTTTAATCGGGTAATTCCGAAACATACTGTTCTATAAGCTCCGCTATGGATTTCACCCTGTCATCGCAGGGCACGGGCAGGAACGGGCTTCTCGGCTGACCTGCCTCTATTCCGAAGCGGAGTTTTATAACCTGCTTTGCCGCTCCGTATAGCGAGGCGCAGGATAAAAGTCTGAATATAACGTCGTTGATTCTGAACTGGAGTTTTTTTGCTTCTTCGATTCTGTTTTCGTTTATCAGCGAATTCAGTTTCGCAAAGAGCTCCGGCATTGTGCCGTATGTACCGCCGATTCCGGCGTCGGCGCCCATCAGCCTCCCGGCGAGAAACTGCTCGTCGGAGCCGTTGAATATGACGAAATCCGGCCCCGCTATTGTGCGGAAGCGTTCCATTCCGAATATGGGTTCCTCGGAGTTCTTCAGCCCTATTACT
>JAFWRV010000015.1 GCA_017519685.1 Clostridia bacterium | reverse complement strand
CGCGAGACTCTGGTCAAACGGCGCATAAATGCGTGTGATGACCATAAGGAACATAAACAGAACCATAAAGGTGATTTTGCCCGAAAGGATGAGAGACGCTCCCGTGAGAATTGTAGTGGCGACGCCAAGACGCATTATTACGCTTGCGCCGTTTACAAACAAACCGGCAACAAGTTCGCCGCGAAGAAGATCCTTTTCGTGAGCGTCAACTTTTTTGTTGAGCGCTTCAAGGACACGGCCTTCCTGATTGGTTGCTCTTATTTCACGGATGTTTTCTATTGTTTCCTGAATGTAGTCCGAAGTGGCGATTCCGGACGCCTTTGCTGTTTCGGAAATGCTCTTTGACATTTTTCTGCTGCCGAAAAGCAGGATGAAAGCAACGGGAACACCCCAAAGGCAGGCGATTGCGAGCCGCCAGTCGTAAACGAAGAGGCAGACTGCGATAATCGCCGTTGAAATATATGCGCCGCTGAGGTAACCGAGGCAGTGCGACCACACATGCTCAAGGCGGTTGACATCGCCCATAACAGTTTCTGTGAGGTCTGCTAAATCACGCTTGCCGAAATAGCCGAGAGGCAGTTTGCGAAGGCGCTCTGCAAGGGTTATTCTTGTGTCTTTGATTTCTCTGTAAACAAGGCCGTAGGTGGCGTTATACTGTTCGTAATGCGTAACGAGCGAAAGGATGATAAAGAGCAGAGTCAGCCCGGCGTAAATCCAGAATTTGGGAAGAGGCGTGCTGCTCTCCAGCGTTGAGACAAAGCCCGTCATCAGGTAATAGATAATACCTACGCCCGCCATCATCGTAAGGTTTACAACAACTGTCCAGGCGGCGCCCGCTTTGGCGTTCTTAAGCCCTTTGTCGGTCAGGGCGTATTTTTTCTGAAAGTTTTTTCCGAACATTTACTTCACCTCCGCAGCTGCTTTAATCTTCCATTCGGCGGCGCGGTTGTAATCCTTCCACATACGGGAATACAGGCCGTCTGATGATGAAAGGTTTTCGTGCGTTCCTTCTTCGACAACTTTTCCGCTGTCGAGAACTATGATTTTGTCCGCTCCCGTCACGGTTGAAAGACGGTGTGCTATCATAATGACCGTCCGTCCCTTCGTGAGCGCTCTGAATGCTTTCTGTATGAGCGCCTCGTTTTCAGGGTCGGCAAACGCCGTTGCCTCATCAAGCACGATAATCGGCGCGTCTTTGAGTATGGCGCGGGCGAGCGCGATCCGCTGCTGCTCTCCGCCGGAAAGATAGGTGCCTTCGGGACCGATCACGGTGTGAATGCCGTTGGGCAGTTTTTCAATAATATCATCACATTGAGCGAGATGAAGGGCTTTTTTTACCTCTTCTTCGGCCGCTTCCGGCTTTGCGGCGCGGACATTTTCAAAAACGGAATCCTTGAACAGGCGGTTGTTCTGGAACACGAAAGCGATATTCTTCATCAGCACATGCGGGTCTATCTTCCGCACATCAACACCACCGACCTCGACGCTTCCGGAGCTGACGTCCCAGAAGCGCGGGATCAGACTTGCCGCCGTCGTCTTGCCGCCGCCGGAGGGACCAACGAGAGCAACTGTTTCGCCCGGATTGACTTTGAAAGAGACATGGCTCAGTGCGGGCGCTTCGGAGCCCTCATAGGTAAAGGAAACATCCCTGAACTCTATCATATTCCCGTGCGGTGCTTCGGGATTTTCGCATATTTCAAGCTCGGGCGCGTTCATCACCTGATTGATTCTGCCGAGTGCGGTCTGCGCAAGCATCATTCCGCTTGCGGCAAACATGATCTTCGCGAGAGCGGTTGAAATAATCGCGGAGAACACTGCGTAAAAAGCAAAGTCGGCAACAAAACCGCCGAAATTTCCTTTTTCAATTGCCGCGGGAGCCAGCAGAAGAGCAACGGGGATAAGGAACACAAACGCGCCCTCGGTAAAGGTAAGGTTCACGGACTGCGGCATACGGCAGATTTTACCCGTGTAGTGTTCGGCTTTATTGCTGTAATCCTCAATTGACTGCTTGAAGGTCTTGAACGAATAAACCGTCTGCTGAAATACTTTTACAACGGGAATGCCGCGGACATACTCCGTGCCCGCTTT